>JAFZOG010000105.1 GCA_017550745.1 Clostridia bacterium
AAGGGATGAAATCCCTTGCCGCAGGACGAACCGCCGATGACCGCCTGTGGCGGGTATCTCATCGGCGGTGAGATCAGCCGAAAGGGAGCAATCTCCCCATGAAGGGGAGTTGCGACCTTTGAGGCTGCGGATCTGGGCGCGCGCAGCGCCCAGCGTATCCCTTTACTCACTTAAAGTACCCAATAAGCAACTGTCACAATCCTAAGAACCAATGAAGAAAGGAGAAGGTGACTGATGGCAAAAGGTCAAAGCGCTGAGCTGGATCGGAAAAAACTGCTGGCCGATCCCATCATGATGACCACGATCGTGCTTCTCATTACCTTCCTGACGCTGTTCATCCTGTATCCGCTGGCGATCCTGCTGGTAGACAGCCTCTACGGCAGCAAGGGCCTGTCCTTTGATACCTTCAAGCGGATTTTCGGCATGTGGACGTTCCGCCAGGCGATTACGAATACCCTGAAAGTGGGCTTTGTGGTGGGCATCCTGTCCACGCTGATCGGGCTGCTGTTCGCGTACGTGGAGGTTTACGTGCGGATGCGCAGGATTGTGGGCGGGCTGTTCAAGGTGGTATCCATGCTGCCCGTGGTTTCCCCGCCGTTCGTGCTGTCGCTGTCCATGATCATGCTGTTCGGCAGATCGGGCCTGATCACCCGTTTCATGCTGGGCATTTATGACAACGACATTTATGGCTACTGGGGCATCGTGATCGTGCAGACGCTCACTTTTTTCCCGGTATGCTATATGATGCTGAAGGGCCTGCTGAAGAACATCGATCCCTCGATGGAGGAAGCGTCCCGGGACATGGGCGCGTCCCGGTGGAAGGTGTTCACCACGGTCACGTTCCCGCTGCTGCTGCCGGGCCTTGGCAACGCGTTCCTGGTTACGTTCATCGAATCCATTGCCGACTTTGCCAACCCCATGATCATCGGCGGCAGCTACGATACCCTGGCCACCACGATCTATCTGCAGATCACCGGCGCGATGGATAAGGAAGGAGCGGCGGCAATGGCTGTGGTGCTGCTGTGCATCACGCTGGCCATGTTCGCCGTGCAGAAGTATTACCTGGAGCGGAAGACCGCCGCGACCCTGACGGGCAAGGCCAGCCGTGCCCGCATGCTGATCGAGGACAAATCCGTCACCGTGCCGCTGACCATCCTGTGCTCCCTGGCGGCGGTGTTTGTCATCATGATGTACCTGTGCGTGCCCATCGGCGCGCTGTTCCCCACCTGGGGATACCGGTTCACGCCGCTCACCTTCAAGTGGTTCGAGCAGGTGTTCACCCGCTACCGCGGCCTGCAGGCATTCCGGGATTCCTTCGTGCTCTCCCTGATCGCCGCGCCGATCACCGCGCTCCTGTCCATGATCATCTCCTACCTGGTGGTGAAGCGGAAGTTCAAGGCCAAGGGCTTTATTGAGGCCGTTTCCATCCTGGCCATGGCTGTGCCCGGCACGGTGCTGGGCGTCGGCTACATCCGCGGCTTTGCCAACGGCCTGTTCCATACGGGGCTGCTCAGCGGCATTTACGGCACGGGCCTGATCCTGATCATCGTGTTCGTAGTGCGCTCCCTGCCTACGGGCACCCGCAGCGGCATTTCCGCCCTGCGGCAGATCGATAAATCCATCGAGGAAAGCGCTTATGACATGGGGGCCAACAGCCTGAAGGTGTTCACCTCCGTCACCCTGCCGCTGATCAAGGATTCCTTCCTCTCCGGCCTGGTCACCGCCTTTGTGCGCTCCATCACCGCCATTTCCGCCATCATTCTGCTGGTCACGCCCAGTTACCTGCTGATCACGGTGCAGATCAACGAATTTGCGGAGAAGGGCGCGTTCAGCATCGCCTGCGCTTTTGCGTCGATCCTGATCGCCATCACCTACGGAAGCGTTTTGCTGATGAACCTCATCATCAAGTTCTTCGGCACCAGCAGAAAAATCAAGGAGGTTGAATAATCATGGCCGATAAGCGTGTGAAGAACCCCAAGGGGGTCAAGCTGGATCATATTTCAAAGATTTATCAGGATCCCAAGACCGGCAAGGATTTCTATGCCGTGCATGACGTGGCGCTGGACATCGCTCCCGGCAGCTTCGTGACGCTGCTGGGCCCCTCCGGCTGCGGCAAGACCACCACCCTGCGCATGATCGCGGGCTTTGAAAGCCCGGACGAGGGAGAAATTTACCTGGGCGGCGAACCCATCAACGCGCTGACGCCCAACAAGCGCGACACCGCCATGGTGTTCCAAAGCTACGCCCTGTTTCCGCACTACAACGTGTTTGACAACGTGGCCTATGGCCTGAGGCTGCGAAAGGTGCCCAAGGATGAGATCCGGCAGCGGGTGAAGGACATCCTGGCGCTGGTGGAGCTGTCCGGCATGGAACAGCGCATGACCAACCAGCTCTCCGGCGGCCAGCAGCAGCGCGTGGCCCTGGCGAGGGCCCTGGTGGTGGAGCCGGGGGTGCTGCTGTTCGACGAGCCGCTTTCCAACCTGGACGCCAAGCTCCGCGTGCAGATGCGCACGGAGATCCGCCGCATCCAGCAGGCGCTGGGCATCACGGCCATTTACGTGACCCACGACCAGAGCGAGGCCATGTCCATCTCCGACCAGATCATCCTGATGAAGGGCGGCGTCATCGCCCAGATGGGCAGCCCAACGGAAATCTACTACCACCCCGTCAGCGAGTTCGTGGCGGACTTCATCGGCGAGTGCAACTTCCTCAAAGGCTGTGCGGCTTTCTGCCAAAACGGCCAAGTGCAGGTGCAGCTGCCTGTGGGAACCGCTGCCGTGGCGACGGAGAAAATCTATGCCCCCGGCGCGGAATGCGAGATCGTGGTGCGGCCGGAAGCCATCCGGATCGCCGACGAAGGGATGCTGCCCTGCAAGGTGGAGCTTTCCTGCTTCATGGGCAGCTACCAGAACTATCACGTCCGGGTGGGCGATACGCTGGTGAAGATCACCGACAACTGCCCGGTGAACAAGAAGATTTACAGTGTGGGCGACAACGCCTACATTTCCTTCGAACCCGTTTGCGCGCATCTGCTCTGAGCTTGTAAAGACGGGATTTGGTAAAAATAGGTCAATCAAAAAGCCGTTCGGGAAAATGTTTTCCCGAATGGCTTTTTGGACTGTCGTTATTTTCGCTTTTTATTTTTCATTTTCATCCGCAGCAGATACAGGCCCATCAGCACCCACGCGGCGGCGATGGCGCAGAGCAGGGCAACGGCGGTGCCGGGCAGGGGGCCCATGTTTTCCTTGGCGTCCCGGATGCTTCCGGACTGGCCGCCGATCTGATCCAGGCGGTACAGGGAATTGATCTGACTGTACAGGCTATCGACGAAAGCGTTGTCCACTGTTTTTTTGCGGCGCACGGCCTTGGCGGTTTCCTCGATCAGCTGCCCCGCCGCTTCGCGCAGGGAGGCCGAGCCGTTGAACACGGGGGTGACAAAGGTGTTTTCGGTGTTGTTCACCAGCAGTTCCGCCGCGTCCAGCTTCACGTAATAATACAGGTCGTTGTCCTCCCCCTTGCGGGAAAGGTAATCCTGGTACGCTTCAGACCTTTGGGCTTTCAGCGTCACCGGCACGTAGCCCTCCGTCTGGGCGTAGCCCACCTGTACGCTGTCGGTGAGCAGAAACTGGGTGAACAGCCAGCTTGCCAGCACTTCCTGGGGATCCTCCTTGTTGAACACGCATACCGAAGGCCCCTGGGAAATCATGGCGGGATGCTCCGGGTCGAACTGCGGAATGGGCCGCACGGCCAGCTCGAAGTCCTTCACCTGGTCGGCGGCGATGTCCAGGTGCGGCGCGTTGGGCCCCATCCAGGAGGCGCCGGCTGTGGAGTCCACGGCGAAAATACACTGGCCCGCGTTCAGGAAATTGCCGGGATAGCTGGAGATTTTGAAGGTGGAGAAGGCGCCGGTGGCCACATGGTCGCGGACGGTAAAGAGGATGTCCCTCGTTTTGTCATTGAAGATCTGGATTTCGCCCGCGCTGGTGGAGTAAGGCGCGCCCAATTGCCGCAGCATCTGGATCATCATGTTGTCGGTGGACTTGTAGATGAAGGGGATCAGGGTTTTCTGCCCGTTCACCAGGTAATTTCCTTCCGCATCCTTGGCCGTCGCCGCGTCGGAAACCTCCCACACAAAGTCCCAGGTCATTTGGTCGGGCAGGGTATAGCCCAGCTGCTCCACCATCGTTTTGTTGATGTACATGGCTTCGGTGGAGCGCATGTAAGGAAGGGCATAGTAGTACGCGCCCAGCTTGCATTCGCTGAGGAACTGGGGCACGATTTCCTCAACCGACGGCCCGTCGAAGCGCAGCTCGCTGCCCCCCAGGCCGTATTTGGGATGGGAGAAAAGGTCGTCCAGCGGCGCGATCACGTGGCTGCCGGTCAGGTAGGTGGCGATATGGTCGGGATAGGTGATGCACACGTTGGGAGTGGTGGCGGTGGCGATGTTGGTCACCACGTCGTTGTAAATGCGGCTGTAATCCGTGTACAGGCGCATATTTACCGTGATGTTGGGGTACAGGGCTTCAAAGTCGCTGATGGCTTTTTCATAGACGGCGGTCTGGCTTTTGTTGGTGTCGTTCTTGGCCCAGAAGGTGATTTCGTAGCTGCGGGAGGTATCGAAGGTGTCCGGCACGGCAAAGGCCGCGGTGTCCTGGCTGCCGTGGCAGGCGGACAGCAGCAGGCAGAGGGCCAGGAGCAGCAAACTGATTCCAACTTTTTTCATCATCTATCATCCTCTTGTTATGAAAAGGGATATATTCACGTTTACTTCCTAATCCGGGTAAACCGGAAAAGTTTTTCTGGAATTCGGGCAACTGCTTTATTGAGAAGAATCGGGTACTCGTGCCATTCTGAGCTGTGCCTTATACGGATAGGCACGTGGGGAGAACCTCCTTCACAAGAAGCAACTCCACAAGAAACGAGGGAGGTCCTTCGCTACCGCTTCGCGGTGCTCAGGATGACAGCGGTGTTGGTTTATCCTATGCAGAATGTTTGCCATTTTGCGAATTCTTTCGCTTTTAAGTGGCCTATTCGCCTTTCTCGGAAGGGGGTCTGGGGGAAACCGCTCTTTGGGCTCCAAAGAGCGGTTTCCCCCAGAAATGTATTAACCCTTCGTTCCCCCTCTCGAAACGCCCGCCATGACTTTCTTGCGGAAGATCAGGAACAGCACGATCAGCGGCAGGGAAATGACCACCACCGCGGCCATCATGGCGGGGATGTTCTCCCGCCCGAAGCCGTTCTCCCGGATCTCCTGGATACCGTTGGACACCAGGTAATACTTCGGGTCATCGGTGATCAGGCGCGGCCAGACGTAGCTGTTCCAGCATTCAATGACTTTCAGGATGGTGATGGTCACCAGCGTGGGCTTGGCAATGGGCATCATCACGGTCAGCAGGTATTTGAAATCCGTGGTGCCGTCCACCCGCGCGGCGCGGTAGAGCTCATCCGGGATCTGCTCAAAATTCTCCTTGAGCAGATAGATGTAGAACACGCTCGTCACCGAGGGCAGGATCAAACCGGTGAAGGTGTTGCGCAGATGCAGGTTGGTGATGGTGACGAAGTTGGTGATCACCACCAACTCGTTGGGGATCATCATCAGGGACAGGAACAGCGTGAAGGCCAGGTGCTTGCCCGGGAAGTCCAGCCGGGCGAAGGCGAAGGCGGCGGGAATGATAACTACCATCATGAGCGCCGTAGTCACCACGGTAAAGATGAGGGTATTCAGGAAATACCGCCCCAGGTCCACCGTGGTAAAGGCGTCGATGTAATTCTGGAAAGTGGGCTCCAGGGTGAAAAATTTCGGGATGTATTCCGCGTTGTACGTGCCGTAGTTCTTCACCGAAGTGAGCAGCATCCAATAGAAGGGAAACAGCACCATGACCGCCCACAGCGTCAGGAAGAAGTAATCCAGGCAATGGAAGGCTTTCTTCCTCGCGGCGGCGCGGCGCTCGATTTGATCAAAGTCAAGTTTTTGTTCCATCCGCTCCGCCTCCTTAGTACTGCACGTTCTTTTTGCTGATCAGCAAATTGATGCAGGTGATGGTCAGCACGATGGCAAACAGGATCAGCGCCGCGGCGGAGGCGAAGGAGGGATAGCCGCCGCTGTTGCCGTAGAGCATGTCGTACACGTAGCCCACGATGGTGTTCATGCCCGCGGCGTTCAGGTTGGTGCCGAAGAGGGCGATGGCGTCGCTGTACGCCTTGAACGCGCCGATGAAGCCGGTGATCACCAGGTAAAAGATCATGGGGGAGATCATAGGCAGGGTGATTTTGTAGAAGATGCGGAAGGACCGGGTGCCGTCCATCCGGGCGGCGCTGTAGTATTCCGGGTTCACCGAAGCCAGGGCGCTGGTAAGGATGAGGATTTTGAACGGCATGACCACCCAAATCGTGTAGAAACACAGCACGAACATCTTTGCCCAGTAAGGGCCGTCGATGAAGTCCACGCTCTGCCCGCCGAACCACTGGAGCATCAGGTTCACCAGGCCGTCGGTGTAAGCGTTTTTCTTGAACAGGATCATGAATACCAGGCCCACCGCCAGGGTGTTGGTGACGTAGGGCAGGAAATAAACGGTCTGGAACAGGTTCCGAAGCGGCTTGATAGCGTTCAGGCCCAGAGAAATCAGCAGCGCCAGCCCCGTGGAAAGCGGCACGGTGATGATCACTAGGATGAAGGTGTTCTTCACCGCCTGGAGAAAGTACGGATCCCGCAGCACATAGGAATAATTGTACAGGCCCACGCCCAAATAGGTTTGCGAGGCGGAATTATAGCCCTCTTCAAAGGAGTACACCAGCACGTCGATGAGGGGATACACCATAAAGCAGCCCAGGAACAGAATGGCGGGCAGCAGGTACAGCCAGCCCTTCATGCTTTTTTTCTTCATTGCCGCCCCTCCTTACTGGCCGTCGAAGGGGATGCGCAGGTCGGTTTCGGCGTCAAACAGGAACACCTTCTCCCACAGCAGGCTGAACCGGACATGTTTCGCGCTCCTGTCCACCTTGTTCCGGGCGGGGATGATGGAGCGGATGGTCACGTTGCGGGTGTTCGGATGGGTGGACACCACGCTGGTATCCCGGCCCATGACCTCCACGCGGGAAAGGTTCAGGGTGAAGGGGCCGTTTTCATCCAGCACAAAGCCCTCGGGCCGGATGGCGGCGGTCACCGACTGGTCTTTCACGCCGGGCACGTCCAGCACTGCTTCCGAACCGATGAACAGCTTCCCGTCCTTCACGTTCCCGTCAAACACGTTGATGGGGGGCGTGCCCAGGAACATGGACACGAACAGGTTCACGGGGTTGTCGTACACCTCCTGCGGCGCGCCGATCTGCTGCACCACCCCGTCCTTCATCACCACGATCATATCCGAAATGCTCATGGCCTCGTCCTGGTCGTGGGTGACGAAAATGGTGGTGACGCCGGTTTCCTGCTGGATGCGGCGGATCTCCTCCCGCGTCTGCAGGCGGAGCCGGGCGTCCAGGTTGGACAGCGGCTCGTCCATCAGCAAAACCCTTGGGGTTTTCACCAGCGCCCGGGCGATGGCGACGCACTGCTGCTGGCCGCCTGAAAGCTCGCTGGGCTTGCGCTCCAGCAGGCTGTCGATCTGCACCAGCCTGGCGGCGTTGACGGCCTTTTCCTTCATGGCGGGCTTGGTCATCTTCTCCGCGCCCTTCAAATTTTGCAGCGGGAACATGATGTTTTCCAGCACCGTCAAATGGGGATACAGCGCGTAGTTCTGGAACACCAGGCCCACGCCCCGGTTCTCCGGCGGCAGACGGGTCACATCATCGTCCCCGAAGAAGATCTGCCCGCTGGTGGGGGCTTCCAGGCCGCAGATCAGGTTCAGCGTGGTGCTTTTTCCGCATCCCGAGGGCCCCAGCAGGCCGATCAGCTTTCCGTCAGGGATCTCAAAATCAAAATTGTTTACGGCGATCACGTCGTCGCCGTTCTTTGTGCGGCTGGGAAACCGCTTGGTCAGATTTTTCAGCACGACTTTCATAAACGTTCTTCCCTTTCCTGGCAGATTCAGGGATTTCCATGTATTATTGTATCCCTGCAAAGTGTAAAAGTCAATGCTTGAGACGCGGAGAAACAAAACTGAATCGGTTTCCAAACAAAGAGCGAAAGAAGGGCTTTTTCTCTTGCCATTTCCCGGTTTATATCATATAATTATGTGGAACCAGAAATGAAATGGTTCTGTTGTCTTGCGATTCGTAATGCGATTGATTCATACATGCGTCCGAATGCCGCAAAACCGTACAGAGAGGAAAGCCTTATGATCCGTTCAAACAGTTTAAAGCGCCCGCAGCTGGTGCTGGTGGTGGACGACCAGGAAATCAACCGGGACGTGCTGGGGATGATCCTGGAGGATACATACGAGATTATCTATGCTTGCGACGGCAAAGAAGCGCTGGAAAAGATCGAAGAAAACAAGGATGAGCTGTGCGTGATCCTGCTGGATCTGATCATGCCGGAAATCGACGGGTTTGCGGTGCTTTCCCATGTGCGCAGCAGCGCGGAGCTGAACCATATTCCCGTGATCGTGCTGACGGCGGAAAAAAGCGCGGAGCTGCGCGCCCTGCAGATGGGCGCGGCGGACTTTATTACCAAGCCCTTCGACATGCACGAGGTCATCCGCGCCCGCGTGTCCAGGATCATAGAACTGAACGAGGGCCGCCAGCTGATTTCCGCCGCGGAGCATGATCAGCTGACCATGCTGTATAACCGCAACTTCTTCCTGGAATACGCCAACCGCATCCACCGTTATCATCCCGAATGGCACATGGACGCCATCGTGGTGAACATCGAGCAGTTCCATTCCATTAACGCCCTGAACGGCCGGGAGTTCGGCGACAACGTGCTGCGCATCATCGGCAATGAGATCCACGCTTTCCTGGGGGAGACGGAGGGCATCGCCAGCCGGTTTGACGCGGACCGCTTCGACATTTTTTGCCGGCATCCGGTCGACTATCAGGCGCTGCTGGACCGGTTGCAGGCCAAGGTGGACGAGTATACGACCTCTGTCAATATCAGGCTGCGCATGGGCGTGAAGCCTTACCGCCCGGACGTGGAGCCCATCGTGCTGTTTGACCGGGCCATGGCCGCGTGCAGCATGGTGCGCGGCAACTACAAGACCCATCTGATGGTATACGACGAAGACATGCGCATGAAGGAGATCCTGGAACAGCGCCTGCTCAACGACCTGCGCCAGGCGGTGGAGGAACGCCAGCTGACCGTTTTTTACCAGCCGAAATACAATATCCAGTCCCAACCGCCCAGGCTCAGCAGCGCCGAGGCCCTGATCCGCTGGAAGCATCCCGACCTGGGCATGATCTCTCCCGGCGTGTTCATTCCCCTGTTTGAGCGGAATGGCCAGATCGGCATGGTGGATAACTTCGTATGGTCGGAGGCGGCGCGCCAGATCGCAGGGTGGCGGGAGCGGTTCGGCGTCACCGTTCCCGTGTCCGTGAATCTGTCCCGGGTGGACGTGTTTGATCCCATGCTGGAGGAAAAGCTGAACCGCCTCATCGAGGAAAACAGCCTGGATTATGGCTGCCTTAAGCTGGAAGTGACGGAATCTGCATATACGGACAACGCCAACCAGCTGCTGGAGGTGGTGGAACGGCTGCGGAAAAAGGGCTTTGAAATTGAAATGGATGACTTTGGGTCCGGCTATTCGTCTTTGAACATGATTTCTTCCATGCCCATCGACGTGCTGAAAATGGACATGAAGTTCATTAAGAACATCGAGCACAACGAAAAGGACTTCCGCCTGGTGGAGCTGGTGCTGGATATCGCCAAGTACCTGAAGGTGCCGGTGGTGGCCGAAGGCGTGGAAACCGAAAAGCAGTTTGAGCTGCTCAGGGACGCCGGATGCGATTTGGTGCAGGGCTATTATTTCTCCCGCCCGCTGCCGCCGGAGGAGTTTGAAAAGCTGATCGTCCGGGAAAAAGGGGAGTAAGCAGGTGGTTTGAATGAAAAAAGCCCTGTGGCTTTTCTGCTGACAAAGCAGCCTATCCGGGCAGTTCTGTCTGCAAAATAGCCACAGGGCATCCGTTTTTTACGCGCCGTAAGTGCAAAGAGCGCCAAAGTCAAAATCAGCGATGTTTAGGATCTCCACTTCTCCCTGGAGATTCTCATACAGATAGATCAGCACATAGGAAGGCTGTGCACCGGGATAAACCACCGTTGCCTGGGCCAGGAAGCAGTGATTTGTTCCCGCCACCACCTGGGAGCCAAGGTAGGCGACGGGTACGTAGCTGACGCCGACGAGTCCTTCCAATCCCTTATTGAACACGGCCTGCAGCGCATCGGTAATCTCGGGGGATTCGGAAGGCGTCCAGCCGCCGGCCAAAGGCTCGGCGAAGCCGACGGCGGTAAACAGCATCAAAGCGACAAGAATCAGGGAAAAGAGCTTTTTCATTGTGATTACTTCCTTTCTGGTGGCCGGTTTGTTTTGGTCACGCTGATATAGACGAAGGGGAAGAAGAAAAGTTCCATATTTCAGTAAAAGTTTTGGTTCTTCACGGAAAGACAGGGAAAAAAAGTGAGCCTTCATTGTCATCTTGAGCGGAGTGGAGCGAGAGCGGAACGGAGTCGAAAGATCTGTAGGTTGGCTTAACGATTCACTGACAGATCCCTCGGCTATGCCTCGCCTCTGGCTCGGCTTCGCTCGG
>JAFZOG010000106.1 GCA_017550745.1 Clostridia bacterium
ACATTCTGTTGCCTGCCCGGGGCCTTCCGGCCCGCCCTACGCTGAAAACCGGCCCAAGGGCAGGTTTTCCGGGCGCTTCGGGCCCCGGCGACGTACACGCCGCCGCCTGCGGATTACAGTCGGGGGAGCTCCCCCGACACCCCCTGCCGGGAATACCGCTTCCGGCCTACTTGCCAATTGCGCTGTTTTATGGTAAGATATTATGTCTTTCTATGAGCCTTGAACAAGGAGGGAAAGCCATGGTTCATATCTATCTGGACGCCATGGGCGGGGACAACGCGCCCCAGTGCACAATCGACGGGGCCATCGAAGCCCTGCGGGCGGACGCAGATTTAAAGATCACCCTGGGCGGGCCGAAGGACGAGATCGAAAAGAAGCTTGTAAACTGCGACGACGTGCGCGGAAGAATCGAAGTGGACGACTGTCCTGAAATCATTTCCAACCACGACGCGCCGGTCATGGCCATTCGCACGAAAAAGCAGAGCGCTCAGGTAAAGGGGATGCTGCTGGTGCGGGAAGGCGGCGCGGACGGGTTTGTGTCCGCGGGCTCCACGGGAGCGACGCTGGCGGGCGGCATGTTCCGCCTGGGGCGCATCGACGGCGTGGAGCGCCCTGCCCTGGCGCCGCTGCTGCCCAACGGCAAGGGCTTCTTCTGCCTCATCGACTGCGGGGCCAACGTGGACTGCCTGCCCGCCTATCTGCCCCAGTTCGGCATCATGGGCGCGGCGTACCTGAAGGCCGTGCGCGGCGTCGACAATCCCCGGGTGGGCCTGGTGAACATCGGCGCGGAAAGCGAAAAGGGCAATGCCCTGGCGAAAGCCGCCTATCCCTTGATGGAAAAAGCGCCCTTCCGCTTTATCGGCAACGTGGAGGGCCGCGACATCACCGGGGATGTGGCGGACGTGGTGGTCTGCGACGGGTTTTCCGGCAACCTGATCCTAAAGTTCATGGAAGGCGTGGCAGGGACGCTGCTGGGCATGATCAAGAAGGAAATCAAGGCGGATTTCCGCAGCACCCTGGGAGGCCTGATGGCCAAGCCCGCCTTTAAGCGCGTCAAGAAAGCCATGGACTACACCGAGGTCGGCGGCGCGCCGCTGCTGGGCGTCAAGGGCGTGGTGGTCAAGGCCCACGGCTCCAGCAACGCCCACGCCATCGCCTGCGCCATTCGCCAGGCCGCGCTGATGAAGCGCAAGGACCTGGTGGCATCCATCGAACAGGAGATTTCAAAACAGCTCAAAGAAGAATAAGGAGGAAACAAAAATGGTATTCGACACCGTAGCCGCCATGATCGCCAAACAGCTGAAAATAGACGTGAAGGACATCACCCCGGAAAAGCGCCTGGTGGAAGACCTGAAGGCTGACAGCGCCAACGTGATGGTGATGATCATGGATCTGGAAGACACCTTCAACATCACCGTGGACGACACCGCCATCAACACCCTGCGCACCGTGGGCGACGTGGTGAAGTACATCGAAGCGAACACTTAATAATCAGCGAGGAGTTTTATCGTGTTTCGCTTTATCCCCCGGCCGTCCGCCGGAGATAAAGCGTTCACCGGATAAAACTCCTCACTAAACTCCAAAGATCAAAGGATAGAGAAGGAAAACCAGCATGTCCGACATCAAGGCCGTCCAGCGGGAGATCGGCTACCAATTCAAAAAAGCAGCCCTGCTCAGGCAGGCGCTCACCCATCCGTCGCTGGCGCACGAGCATAACCAGCGGCTGGAGTTTTTGGGCGACGCTGTGCTGGAGCTGTGCGTGAGCGAAAAGATCTACGCCAATCACCCCGAAATGCAGGAAGGGGCCATGACACGCCTGCGGCAAAAGCTGGTGCGGGAGGAAAAGCTGGCCCAGGCCGCGGCCTCCGTAGGCCTGGGCGAAGCGCTGATGATGGACCGAAGCTGCGAAACCTCCGGGGGCCGGACGAACCCTTCCGTGCTGTGCGACACCTTTGAGGCCGTCCTTGCCGCCGTATACCTGGACGGCGGGCTGGAAGCGGCGCGGGCCATGGTGCTGCGCCTCATCGGCGACTGCACCGAGACCGGCGAAACCGACCCCAAAAGCGCCTTGCAGGAATACGTGCAGGGCAAGGGCCTGCCCAACCCCACCTATGAAACCCTGGGGGAGGAAGGCCCGCCGCACGAAAGGGTATTTACCGCCGCCGTGCTGATCGACGGGAAGCAGGCCGCCCAGGGAAAGGGCACCAGCAAGAAGCGGGCCGAGCAGGAGGCTGCCGCCGCCGCGCTGAATATGATGAAAGGTTCGGGGAAAACAGGGACACATGCGCCTTAAAAAACTGGAAATCCACGGGTTCAAGTCCTTTGCAGACCGGACGGAAATCGTGTTCAATCAGGGCATCACGGGCATCGTGGGGCCCAACGGCTCGGGAAAAAGCAACATCGGCGACGCGGTGCGCTGGGTGCTGGGCGAGCAGAGCGCCAAGGTGCTGCGCGGCGCCAAGATGGAGGACGTGATCTTCAACGGCACCGCCAAGCGCAAGCAGGCGTCTTACTGCGAAGTGAGCCTGGTGTTCGACAACGAGGACGGAAAGCTTAAATCCAATTTTGCCGAGGTGATGGTCACCCGCCGGGTGTACCGCAACGGCGACAGCGATTACTTCCTCAACAAAACCGCCTGCCGCCTGAAGGATATTCTGGAGCTGTTCCGGGACACGGGCATCGGCAAGGAGGGCTATTCCCTCATCGGCCAGGGCCGCATCGACGAAATCCTGTCGGTCAAGAGCGAGGACCGGCGGCAGATCTTTGAGGAAGCGGCGGGCGTGATGACCTTCCGCGTGCGCAAGGAGGAGGCCGAGCGCAAACTGGCCCGCACAAAGGAAAACCTGGAGCGGGTGAACGATATCCTGGAGGAGCTGGCCTCCCGCGTGGAGCCGCTGGAAAAGCAGGCGGCCATAGCGAAAGAATACCTGGAGCTGGCGGAACGGCTCAAGGATCTGGAAATCAACATCTTCCTGATCCGCCACGATAAGGTGAAGGAGCGCATCGCCGCGCTGGACAAGACCATCGAGGGCCTCAAGGATATCCTGGCCCACCACGAAGCGCGGCTCAACGAAAACACCGCCGAACGGGAACAGCTGGAAGAAGCCGTCGCCCTGCTGGAAGAAGAGCTGGCCGCCGCTCGGCAGGAGCATCTGAACGCCAACGAAGCGCTGCACGAAATGCAGACCGCCCGGGAGCACACCGTCCACCAGATAGAATCCATTCAGGAAAACCTGAAACGCCTCGCCGGGGAGCGGGAAGCGGCCCTGGGGAAGCGGAACGAACTGCAGGCCCTCTTTGACAAAGGCGAGCAGGACACGAAGCAGAGCGGCGACGCGCTGGCAAAGGCCGAAGCGGCGCTGAACGCCGAGCAGCAGAAGCTGGATCAGTATCTGGACGACGCCCAGCAGAAGGAAGCCGCGCTGGACCGCCACAAGGCGGACATTTTAGCCGCCATGAACCGGCTGGCCGACGCGAAGAACCAGCAGGCGCGGCAGCAGGCCATCTGCGTCCAGATGAAGCAGCGGCTTTCCGAGATCGAGCAGGCCGTGCAGGAGGGCGGGGAAAAACAGAATGCCCTGACCGCCGCGCTCCGCGCCGCCGAAAAGCAGGCGTCAGAAGTGCAGGAGGGGCTGAACCGGCTCAAGGACGACGCGGTGGAACGGGAAGCCAGCCTCCGCGCCCTCACCGCGCAGACACAGGAAACCGCGGAAAATGCCCAAGCCCTGAACAGCAAGTATCAGGGCGACGTGAGCCGCCTGCGGCTGCTGGATGAAATGAGCCGGGAGATGGAAGGGTACAGCCAGTCCGTCCGCAAGGCCCTTGCCTTTGCCCAGGGGGACGCCTCCGTGCGCGGCGTGGTGGCGCGCCTTATGCAGGTGCCAAAAGAGCTGGAAAACGCCATCGACATGGTGCTGGGCGGCGCGCTGCAAAACATCGTCACCCAGGATGAGGAATCCGCCAAGCGCATCATCGATTACCTGCGCTTAAACCGCCTGGGCCGGGCCAC
This sequence comes from Clostridia bacterium, assembly GCA_017550745.1. Classification (GTDB taxonomy): domain Bacteria; phylum Bacillota; class Clostridia; order Christensenellales; family Aristaeellaceae; genus RUG563. The sequence continues at coordinate 4,010 of JAFZOG010000106.1, forward strand.
TTTCCTGCCCATGACCAGCGTGAAAAGCCGCGTATTGAACGCGGAGGAGCGGCGGCTTTTATCCATGCCGGGGTGCCTGGGCGTGGCCAGCGAGCTGATCTCCTACAGCCCGGAATACCGGGGCATCATGGAAAACCTGCTGGGCCGCACAGTGATCGCCAAAGACCTGGACAGCGGCATTCCCATCATGCGGGCCGGGCGCCACGCCTTCCGGCTGGTGACGCTCGCAGGCGACGTGATGCACTCCGGCGGCTCCATGACCGGCGGCACCGCGGTGAAAAGCAGCGTGAGCCTGCTGGGCCGCGAGCGTGAAATCAAGGAGCTGCATGAAACCCTGGAGCAGGATAAGCAGAAGCTTCATTCCCTCCGGGAACAGCTGAACCGGATGCAGGCGCAGCGGGAGGATTTGAAGCGCCTGCGCAACGAAGCGCTGGAGAGGGTGCACCAGGAAGAAATCGCCGTGGCCCGGGAGCAGGAGCGGGTGTTCAACGCCAAAGCCGAGCTGACCGCCGCCTCCCAGCAGCTGGAGCGCACCCGCGACGCCCGGCAGCAATTGACGGAAAGCATCGCGGAGATCGAACGGGATCTGGCTTTCGTGCAAAACGTGACCCGGAATGAGTCCATTGACCGGGAGGCCATGGATCAAAAGACGGAAGTCCTGCAAAGGGCCCTGTTTGACGCCCGTGAAAAGGCCGACGCCCAGCGGGATCTGGTGACAAAAATGCGGCTGCAAAACGCCGAGCTGTCTTATGCTTTGGATACCCTGCAGCGGGACAGGCAGCGGCGGGACCGGGAGTTTGAACAGCTTGCCAAGCGCCTGGCCGAGCTGGACACCGACCGGGAATGCCGGGAAGTCCAGCTGCAGAAAGCCCAGGAGCTGTTGCAGGAGCAGGAAGAATTGTGCCGCCGGCGGGAAACGCTGGTGGAGCAGGCAAAAGAAAAGGTGGACGGCCTGGAAGCCCGGCGGCAGGAAAAGAACCAAAAGCAGCGGGAGTCCGTGCGCCTGAGCGAAGAGATCCACAAAGCCTACGACGACGACAGCATGAAGCTGCACCGCACCGAGCTCAGCCGGGACCGGGCGGACAGCGAGCTGAAGGTGATGACCGACCACATCTTCAACACCTACGACCTCACCTACGCCATGGCGGAGGAATACCGCTGCCCGGGCAAGTTCGACCTGTCCGGCAGCGAAAAAGAGGCGGGGACGCTCCGGGCCCGCATCCGGGATATGGGCCACGTGAACGTGGGGGCCATCGAGGAATACGCCGCCACAAAGGAGCGTTTCGACGGCCTGACCGCCCAGCAGCAGGACCTGACGAAGGCGGAAGAGGATCTGCAAAGCCTGATCGCCCGCCTGCTTTCCCAGATGGAAAAGCAGTTTGTGGCGGAGTTTGACAAGCTGGGCGTTTTCTTCCAGGAAACCTTCGCCCGGCTGTTCGGCGGCGGCTATGCGGAATTAAGGCTCACCGATCCCGGCGACGCGCTGAACTGCGGCATCGAGATCATCGCCCAGCCCCCCGGAAAGAAGCTGCAGTTGCTCAGCCTCCTTTCCGGCGGCGAACGGGCGCTCACCGCCATTGCCATCCTGTTCGCCATGCTGAAATTAAAGCCCACGCCCTTCTGCATTCTGGATGAGATCGAAGCGGCGCTGGATGAGGCGAACATCGGCTATTTCGCCGATTACCTGTGCGAGTACGCCAGGACCACCCAGTTCGTGGTGGTCACCCACCGCAAGGGCACCATGGAGCGCTGCGACGCGCTCTACGGCGTCGCTATGCAGGAGCGGGGCGTCAGCGGGATGGTGTCGGTGAACCTGCAGGATTATGAATAAGGGAGGAGCAAACCATGGGTTTCTTTCAACGCTTAAAGGACGGCCTGTTCAAAACCCGCACCGGTCTGACCGACAAGGTGGACGAGCTGGTCAAGAATACCCGGGTGATCGACGATGATTTCTACGACGAGCTGACCGATATCCTCATCCTGGCCGACGTGGGCGTGGCCGCCACCACGGACATCATGGACAAGCTGCGCAGGCAGGTGGATGAGCAGAAGGTCAAGGACGCGGACCAGGCCAGGGAAATCTTCAAGCAAATTTTGGTGGAAGAAATGAATATCCCCCGGCCTAACCTGCGCTGGCCTATGGTGATGTTCGTGGTGGGCGTGAACGGCGTTGGCAAAACCACCACCATCGGGAAGCTGGCCCTGCGCTTCCAGGAGATCGGCCGCAGCGTGATGCTGGCCGCCGCCGACACCTTCCGCGCCGCCGCCGACGAGCAGCTGGCGGTTTGGGCCGAGCGCGCCAAGGTGCCCATCATCCGGGGCCAGGAGGGCGGGGACCCCGCCTCCGTGGTCTATGACGCCGTGCAGAGCGCCAAGGCCCGGAAAACCGACCTGCTCATCGTGGACACCGCAGGCCGCCTCCACAACAAGAAGAACCTGATGGACGAGCTTTCCAAAATGCGCCGCATCATCGACCGGGAATACCCCCAGGCCGAAATGCGCTGCATGCTGGTGCTGGACGCCACCACGGGGCAGAACGGCATCCAGCAGGCCAAGCAGTTCAAGGAAGCCGCCGAGATCAACGGCATCGTGCTCACCAAGCTGGACGGCACCGCCAAGGGCGGCGTGGCCATCGCCATCCGCAAGGAGCTGAACATCCCCGTGTGGTATATCGGCGTGGGCGAGGGCATCGACGATTTGCAGGCCTTTGACGCCAAGGAGTTCGTGAACGCGCTGTTCTGATGAAAGGACGGCGGGGGAACCGCTTTTGTGTCAAAAGCGGTTCCCCCGCACCCCCTCCGAAAACCGGCTGTGGAATCATCTTGCCTGTTTTGAGCCAACTTAATCCTCCCTGATTCTACGGTTTATTCCGAGACAGACCATTTCTTATTGCTTTCTCGGAAGGGGGCCTGGGGGAAACTTAAATTCTGAGGTGATCCACGCCATGCGCTTCCTCCGTCTGTTCTCCCGCAAGCCCGCCTTTTCCGACGACGCGCTGGAGCTGGTGCTGTCCAATGAGGACGTCAGCGACCCGGAGTGCGGCATTGACGACGGCTATACCTTCCACATCTACCGCCGCAATACCCGGGATTATGTGGGCTACGTGAGCCTGCGCCTGGGGGAAAGCCCGGGGCTGTATTACCTGGGCCATATCGGCTACCGCATCGAGGAAAAGCACCGGGGCCACGGCTACGCGGCAAGGGCGTGTTTTCTGATGCTGCCGCTGCTGCAAAGGCTGCGGCTGGGTTCCGTGGTCATCACCAACAACGTGGAAAACACCGCCTCCCGCAAAACCTGTGAACGCCTGGGCTGCGAGCTGGAGCGCATCGCCGACGTGCCCAAGGAATACCGCACCCTCTGCGCCGGCGCGCCGCAAAAGTGCCGCTACATCTGGCGTATGGACGGGGCGGAAAGCGCATACAATAAAGAAAACCAGAGAGAATGAGTTTCTTTGGGAAACATATGAACTGTGATGATCGGCGAAAAAGCCTTCCCCTCGCAGGGGAAGGTGGCCTGCGCGGAACCAAGCAGGAGAAAGAATGTAAGCTAATTCGCGCAGGACGGATGAGGTGCAGCTCCTCAGCTGGACTTCCTAAAAGCAGCTTCATTCGTTTCCATCTTGGGGATACACCTCATCCGGCGCTTCGCGCCACCTTCCCCTGCGAGGGGAAGGCTTTTGGGTGGTTCTTCTAATAATATAAGGAGGAGTCCCATGGAACTGACCGCAAAGGGCGTCCGTGTCCATTATGAGCAAATGGGCGAAGCCGGGAAAAACGTGCTGCTGCTCCATGGCTGGGGCTGCTCCGTCCAGCATTTTCAGCCCATCGCCCGGGATTTGGCAAAGGATTACCGGGTGACGGTGATGGACTTCCCCGCCCACGGCGCGTCGGGCCGGCCTCCGGAACCCTGGGGCGTGCCGGAGTTCGGGTTGTGTACCAAGGATTTGATGGAACAGTTGGGCATCGCTCCCTGCGACATCATCGCCCATTCCTTCGGCGGCCGGGTAGCGCTGTGGCTGGCGGCGAATGAGCCGCGGTTGGTGAACCGCCTGGTGCTCACCGGCGGGGCGGGCCTGAAAAAGCCTCCGACCGAGGAACAGAAAAAGCGCGGCGAGGAATACAAAAAGAAAAAGGAAACCCTGCTGAATTTGACCAAACTGCCCCTGGTGGGCGGCATGGCGCAAAAGAGCCTGAAAGCCTTGCAGGAAAAGTACGGCTCCCCGGACTACAACGCCCTGGACGACGAAATGAAAAAGACCTTCGTGAAGGTGGTCAATCAGGATCTGACGCCCCTGCTGCCGAGCGTCAAGGCGTCCACCCTGCTCATCTGGGGCGAGAACGACACCGAGACCCCCCTCTGGATGGCCCGGAAAATGGAACAGGAAATCAAGGACGCGGGCCTGGTGATCTTTGAAGGGGACGACCATTTTGCTTATCTGCACCAGTGGCAGAGGTTTGTGACCGTAGTAAGGGCGTTTTTGACATAACGGTTCACTATTCAGTCGCCCAATACCGACGACGCAGCAGTATTTGAAAGAGCGTTATTCAGGCAAGCAGTTAAAAAGCAGAAGCTTTTATGTCATCCTGAACAGGCCGACGAAGGAGGCCGTCGTGAAGGATCTCAACTGATGGGGAAAGATACCGAAGAAGGAGATTCTTCGCTGGCGCTCCACTTCGTTTCGCTGGCTCAGAATGACAGCGTTCGTTCAGCGCTTTATACCAGCTTGGCTGAATTGTTACCATAAAGGGTGTATGCTATGAATTTTATTCAAAGCGGTTGGCCTGGGATTCTCTTTGTATTGGGCGAAGCAGTCGGTATGACGCTGGCGGCGCGATTGCTGCTGCATTATTTCCAACTGGAAAGCTATCAGTTCCAGGGATATTTCAAGACCGTCGGACGGCAGTGGCGACGGGCTTTTCTGCCTGGGCTGGCATTAAACGCGGCCTATGTTGTTAGCTTTTTGGGTTTATCCGGTTTGTTGAATGCGGAACCCTTTTTCTTCCTCCCGCTGGCGTTTCTGCAAATCGTTCTGGGGTATTTGTTTTACCGTCAGGCCGTAAAAACGTCTCAAAAAAAGAAATTTGCCCTCACCGCCCGGATGAAGCGGCTGTATGTGGTGTTGATACTTGTGTGTTTAGCCGCTGTTTACCTGAACATAAGAGGTTTGGGCGCGGCTGACGATTTGGAACGGATGCACGCTTCCTGGGGGCTGCTGGCCTTGATTCTGTTTTATCTCCGCCCTTCCCTGTTCCTTCCCCTGCTGGTCGCCCTCGCCGGCCTGCTGGCCCTGCCCATCGAGCGTTTGATTTTCCATCTATACTTTCGGGACGCGGAAAAGAAGCTGCTGGAGAATCCCCGGCTCATCCGCATCGGCATCACGGGCAGCTACGGCAAGACCAGCACCAAATTTATCTTAGCGGAAATCCTATCCCAAAAGTATAACGTGCTGGCCACGCCCGCATCCTTCAACACGCCCATGGGCGTGACCCGGATCATCCGGGAGCGGCTCACCCCGGCGCACCAGGTGTTCATCGGGGAGATGGGGGCCCGGCACGTGGGGGAAATCAAGGAGCTGTCCCGGCTGGTGCATCCGCAAATCGGTATTCTGACCGCTGTAGGCCCCCAGCACCTGGACACCTTCAAGACCCTTGAGCGCATCGAAAAGACCAAGTATGAGCTGATCGACGCGCTGCCGGAGGGCGGCCTATCCGTGTTCCTGAACGACGGCGGGATCGTAGCCAGGCTGTACGAAAAAACCCGGAAGCCCAAAATGCTGGCCGGAAAGGAAGGGGCCGACGCCTGGGCCACGGACGTGCATGTGTCCCCCCAGGGCAGCCATTTCACCCTGCACCTGGGCGACTGGGAACCCTTTGAATGCGCCACCCCGCTTTTAGGCCGCCACAACATCGGCAACATTTTAGCCGCCTGCTGCGTGGCGAAGCATCTGGGGTTGAACCGGGAGCAGATTCGCCGAGGCATCCAGCAATTGAAACCCGTGGAACACCGGCTGCAGCTATTGAAAACGGCGGGGGGCGTGACCGTCATCGACGACGCCTTCAACACCAACCCCACCTCCAGCAAGGAAGCCTTAAAGGTGCTTTCCTCCTTCCCCGGGCGGCGGGTGATCGTGACCCCCGGCATGGTGGAGCTGGGCGCGGAGGAAGCCCGCTACAACGAGGAATTCGGCCAGGCCATGGCGGAGGCCGTGGACGTGGCGGTGCTGGTGGGCAAACGCCACACCGAACCGATTCAGAAGGGCTTGAAGGAAAAGGGTTTCCCGATTGAAAACATTCACGTCGTCGCCAGTTTGGACGAAGCCATCACCGTCGTGAACGGTATCCTGAAACCCGGAGACGTTGTCATGTATGAAAATGATTTGCCCGACCATTATAATGAAGGGTAAATAAAGCCTTCCCCTCACAGGGGACGAACCGCCGAAAGCCGCCTGTGGCGGATTTCCTTTCGGCGGTGAGATCAACCGAAAGGGAGCAATCTCCCCATGAAGGGGAGTTGCGACCTTTGAGGTTGCTGATAGGTGGCGCGAAGCGCCGGATGAGGCGCTCCCCTTACCGGGTATCATCTATGCTACTTTCGTGTCGATTGTAAAGGGGTTCACCTCATCCGGCCTGCGCGAATTCACTCCGGCACGCTCTCCTTCTTGGTTCCGCGCAGGCCACCTTCCCCTGCGAGGGGAAGGCTTTTGGTCAGCTCCTTCGTTTGAGCGATTCTCTTGTAAAGGGGATAAGGAAAAATGGGAAAAATCCAATTGGGCGTGATCTTCGGCAGCCGCACCTGCGAGCACGAGGTGGCCATCATCAGCGCCGTACAGCTGATGCGGAACGTGAACCGGGAAAAGTACGACGTGATCCCGGTGTACATCAGCCAGAAAGGGGAATGGTTCACCGGCGAACCCCTGCTGGACATCAAGACCTACACCCCCTTTGACCCTTATAGGAAAGGCATCCTGCCTGTGCGTCTCGACCTGACCGCAGGCTCCGGGGCGCTGCTGCATTACGTGCCCCCCAAGGGCCTGCTGGGCGGCGGCAGGGAAGAAACCGTGGCGCGGCTGGACTGCGTGATCCCCGTGATGCACGGCCTCCACGGCGAGGATGGCTCCCTCCAGGGCGCGCTGGAGCTGGCGGGCCTGCCCTATGCCTCCACCGGCGTCACCGGCTCGGCGGTGGGCATGGATAAAATCACCATGAAGCGGTTTTTCCGGGGCTGCGGCTTCCCCATCCTGCCGGACTGCGCCATGACCCGCAGCGAGTTTGAACGCGGCCCGGACCAGGCCATGGACAAAGCGGAGGCTGCCCTCCCCTATCCCATGTTCGTAAAGCCCGCGTGCCTGGGCTCCTCCATCGGTGTCAGCCGGGCGGATGACCGGGCGGGCCTCAAAGAAGCCCTGGAGCTGGCCTTTTCCTATGACCGGCGGGTGCTCATCGAGCAGGGGCTGGATCAGCCCATCGAGGTCAACTGCTCTGTGTTGGGCTTCGACGGGGAGCGCAAAGCCTCCGTGCTGGAAATGCCCAACTCCGGGGCGGCGTTCCTGGATTTTTCCGAAAAGTACCTGGCGGGCAGCGGCGGCAGCAAGGGCATGGCCAGCCTCAAGCGCATCGTGCCAGCCCCCATCGGCGAGGAGCTGACAAAAGCCCTGCAGGAGCTTTCCCTGCAGGTTTTCGACGCCATGGACTGCAAGGGCGTCGTGCGCATCGACTACATGCTGGACCGCCACAGCGACAGCTATTACATCACCGAAATCAACACCATCCCCGGCTCCCTGGCCTATTACCTCTGGCAGGAAACGGGCCTGCCCTACAGCAGGCTCATTGACGAGATGGTGGACTGCGCCATGAAAGCCTACCGGGAAAAGGAGCGCAATTCCTTCGCTTTCCATTCCGATATCCTCTCCGGCGTGCAGCTGGGCGGAGCCAAAGGCGCCAAAGGCGGAAAGCTGAAGCTGTAAACGGAACCGAAGGGCCGCGTGGCTGGCAGCCATGCGGCCTTTCGGTATTTTTTGCCATGATTCAATGTATATCAAAAATTTACCATGCAGGAACATAGACGGTTCACCGGCTGTTATGGTATACTACGATAGATCAGCTTACAGGCGATGAAGGGAAAGGAGGAGCGGAGAAGTGTCCGACGAGGCTTATGAGATCCTGGCGCTGCTGATGCGGTACGTGTTCGCGCTGATCGGCGCGCTGATTGTGTTTCGCTCCTTTGTATGGCTGCGCAAGGATGCCCGGGCTTACCGCAAGGAAATGCGCATCCTGCCGGACGCGGGGCTGATCGGAGAAATAGTGGACCTGGACACGGGAAAGGCCCAGCCGCTGCCCCGGGAGGGCGTGATCGGCTCGTCGCGGGAATGCGATATCCGGGTGAAGGGGGATTATGTGCTGCGCCGCCACGCGCGGTTTGAATTTGAGGAGGGCAAGGGCCTGAAGATCATCCCCGCCCGGCGGGGGCTGACGCTGCTGGCCGGCGTGGAAATGCGCGGCCCCGGGTACGCGCTGCACGGCACGCAATTGGGCATCGGCAGCCATACGCTGCGGGTGCGCCTGTTTGCCGGCCTGAATATTCCCGCGCCCGCGGCGTACCCGGAGCCGGATTCCATTCTGGACGCGCAGGACGAGGAAATCCCCTGGCACAATATCACGGTGGAGCAGTCCTATTATCTGCCGGAGGAACATCCCGCCGACGCGGTGCCTTTCGGGGAAAACGCGGATTACGACGGGCATTACGACGACGACGGGCAGATGACCTGGCAGTACGCTTATTCTCTGGAGGATTTACGGCAGGAGCAGGCCGGGCAGCAATGGATCAACGGGCAGGAGGACGCGGAGGAAGCGCCCAAAGGCAAGCGCCGCAGCAGCAGGAGGAACCGCCATGCGTGAGAAAAACAAAAAGCAGGCGCACGAGCCGGGGCGCAATACGCTGCTGGCCATGATGGCGTTCTTTTTCCTGGCCTTTTTCCTGCTGGCGCTGAAGGACGGAAAATGGGAGAGCTTCGCCCTGGCCGTGGTGGTGCCCGCGATCATCTACGTGGGCACGGCGGGCATTTCCCACCTGTTTCCCTCCGACCGGCTGCTTTTGTCCCTGACCAACTTCCTGTGCGCCTTGGGCGTGCTGGTGCTGTACCGGCTGAGCCCCAGCCGCGGCATGACCCAGGCGCTGAATTACGGTGTGGGCGTGGCCTGCATGATGCTGTGCGCCATGATGGTGCGTTTCGTGCGGAGCTGGAAATGGCTGACGTTGCTCATCATGCTGGGCAGCATCGGATTGCTTTCCCTGCCGCTGGTGATCGGCAAGGAAACCAACGGCGCGAAAAACTGGTTCTATATCGGCAGCTATTCCGTTCAGCCCAGCGAGGTGGTCAAGCTGGCCCTGCTGGTCAGCGTGTCGTATCTGCTGAGCCAGCGGCGGGTGATCCTCAGCCTCCTGTTTGCCGGGGCATGCCTGGCCATGCTGATGCTGCAAAAGGACTTGGGCACAGCGCTGCTGTATTTCGGAGTGGTGTTCGTGATGCTCTACACCGCCACGGGCTCCGTCCCCCTGCTGATCGGCGGCGTGGCGGGCGGCGCGGCGGCGGCTGTGGCGGGCTATCAGATGTTCGCCCACGTCAAAAAGCGCGTGGCCATCTGGCTCAACCCCTGGGCGGATTCCGGGGGCGCGGGCTACCAGATCGTGCAGAGCCTGATCGCCATCGTGAACGGCGGGGCCTGGGGCGTGGGGCTGGGGCTGGGCAACGCCCAGGTGATCCCCGAATACTACAACGACTTTATTTTCTCCGTGATCCTGCATGAGTTCGGCCTGGTCTTTGGCCTGGTGGTGCTGTGCATGTACCTGTTCATCATCATCCGGGGCATCATGATCGCCCGGCGGTGCCGCACGGTGTTCCATGCCCTGCTGGCCACGGGCTGCGCCGCGCTGATCGCCCTGCAGACCTTCGTGATCATCGGCGGGAATATCAAGCTGATCCCCCTCACCGGCGTCACCCTGCCCTTTATCAGCTACGGCGGCACCTCCATGCTGTGCAGCCTGTGCGTCATCGGCCTGCTGCAAGGGGTCGCCAGCCGGAACAAGGCAGGCGTGAAGGAGGACCTGGAGCTGGCCATGCAGGGAGGTGACGCGCGGTGAAGCAGCTGCAAAAGAACATCCGGCGGGTGGCGGTTTTCCTGTGCGCCCTGTTCGTGCTGCTGGCGGCCTGGGGCGCTTACAGCCTGTCCACCTACGGCAGCCGCTGGTTTGCTTCCTCCGCCAATACCTTCATGCGCACCCGGAAAAAGAACGTGATCGCCGGGGACATCCTGGACCGGAACAGCGCGGTGCTGGCCACGACGGTAAACGGCCGGCGGGTCTACAACAGCGATTTGAATACCCGCAGGGCCGTGGTGCACGCCGTTGGCGACAGCGGCTCCAACGTGAACAACAGCGCGGAATCCTTTTTCGCCTCCTACCTGTACGGCTTCAATTCCTCCTTCCTGGAAAGGCTGTCCTTCGCCCTGCGGGGCGAACAGCGCCGGGGAGACACTATCCGCCTCACCATCGACAGCAGGCTGGCGGCGTATATCGCTTCCATCTTCCCCAGCGGCAAGGCCGGGGCCGTGGTGGTGATGAATTACAAAACGGGGGAGGTGCTTACCGAGCAGTCCTTTCCCAACTTCGACCCCCAGAATATCACCTCCGCCGTGAAAAACGATCCCCTCAAGCCCTTTTTCAACCGGGCGGTCCAGGGCCTGTACACCCCCGGCTCCACCTTCAAAATGGTCACGGCGGCTTCGGCGATTGAGAACTATACCAATTACGCCAGCCTGACCTTCAACTGCACGGGGCAGCTGATGCTGGGGAACCGCCTGATTACCGACGCGGGCACAAACACAGCGGAAAATATCATCACAAAGCATGGCAGCATCGACCTGAAAAAAGCGTTCCAGGTGAGCTGCAACAATTCCTTCGCCATCCTGGCCCTGCAGCTGGGCGACGCGCGGCTGCGCAAAACAGCGGAGGATTTCGGCTTCAACGACAATTTCCTGTTCCGCGACCTGGTGGTGGAAAACTCCTCTTACCCCACCGCCAACCGGAACGACGGTGAAATCGGCTGGACCGGCGCGGGCCAGAGCGCCCTGACCGCTTCGCCCCTGCATATGTGCATGATCGCCGCCGCCATCGCCAACGACGGCGTGATGATGGAGCCCAAGCTGCTCATTTCCGCCACCGCGCCCAACAGCACCCAGCGGGCGGGGCTGACAGCGAAGGTCTACCGCAAGCCCCTCACAGCCGATCAGGCCGCCGTACTCAAGGAATACATGCGCGCCGTCGTGACCGGCGGCACGGGCACGGGAGCGGGCATCAGCGGCAAGCGGGTCTGCGGCAAGACCGGCTCCGCCGAGATCGACGGCCAGGAAAACACCAACGCCTGGTTCGTGGGCTTCCTGGACGAAGCCGGGTCGCCCTATGTGCTGTCCATCGTGGTGGAAAACGCCGGCGGCGGCGGCAGCGTGGCCGCGCCCATGGCGCGCAAAATTTTTACATGGATGCTGAACAACGGGTACAAATAATAAAGCGACCGCCCGGGCTGTCGAAATACTTTTAACAGCCTGGGCGATCGCCTTTTTTGCTTTGTCATTTTTCCCGGTTCAGCCGGAACGCCACCGAGCGCTTCAGGTATTCCAGATATTCCATGTCGCGGCACATGGCTTTGCCGGGGGTGTCGCTCAGCTTGGCGACGGCGCGGCCGTTGACGGTCTGCAGCTTGATGACGATGTTCAGCGATTCCTCGCAGGTATCGTTGGAGCAGAAGGTGCCGATGCCGAAGGACACCTTCGCTTTGTCCTTGAAGTGGTCATACAGCGCCTGGGCCCGGTCAAAATCCAGGCTGTCGCTGAACAGAAGCAGCTTCGTCCGGGGATCGACGCCGTATTTTTTGTAGTGGCTGATGATCTTTTCGCCCCATTCATAGGGGTCGCCGCTGTCGTGGCGCACGCCGTTGAAGTTGTTCACCATGGCGCGGTTGAAATCCATCAGGAACAGGTCGGTGGTCAAGGTGTCGGTGAGGGCGGTGCCGTTGTCGCCGCGGTACTCGTCGTACCAGTCCTCCAGGGCGTAATGGTTCGTATACGCCAGGGGGATGGAATCGATGCCCTGGTACATCTGCACGAACTCATGGGCGTAGGTGCCGATGGGCTTTAAGCCGTATTTCATGGCCAGGTACACGTTGGAGGTGCCGATGCAGTTTGACGTTTCCGCGCCCAGGCGGCGCACCGCCACGTCCTCCCACTCGCGGCTGAGCCTGCGGCGGCAGCCGAATTCCGCGAAGGAGAAGGTGTATTTTCCATTCTGGAAGTCCCGGATCTTCTGATCGAGGCGTTCCTTTGCCGAAGAAAGCAGCGTGTCGTAATCGTACTGCATCCGGAAATATACTTCGTTCACGATTTCCAGCAGGTAGATCTCAAACTGCATGGCGGAGAACAGCGGCCCCCGCACCACCACGCTCAGCTCCCCGTCGTCGCTCAGCCCGGTTTCCACATAGTCCCGGATGGGCCGCCACAGGCGCAGGAATTCCACATAGTCGTTCTTGATGAAGCGGATGGAGCGCAGATAATCCAGCTCATCCCTGCGGAAGGTCAGGGTGCACAGGCGGTCGATCTGGGCGTTGATTTCCGCCAGCATCTCCGGGGTGAACCTCACGCCCGCGTTGCGGCAGCGGAAATAATATTCTCCGCTCAGGTCGGTGTGCTTGTGGAAAATCACCTGATCCATGTTGAACTTGTATAGGTCGGTGTCCAGCAGGGAAATCACGATGGGATCGAGCTTCATGGCAGTTCCTCCTCATTGCGCAGCAGCATGGGCAGTATTTCTTTCGGCACCAGGGCGCTGATTTCCTCTTTCAGCTTCCGGATCTCCGCCGCCCGGCAGCGGACAGCCGTGGAGGAAACGCCTCTGGTTTCCTGGGGGGTATCCAGTACGGTGATGAAGGGCGAAAGGGCCCGCAGATAATCGTTTTCCTGGATCATCCGGCCGCATGCGTCCGCCCCCCGGCTCAGGCACACGATGCCGAATTCCTTTGCGATGTCCGGCACGTGCTGCCAGCCGTGCTCCAGCTCCGGCAGCTTGTCCGAGCCCATCAGCAGCGCGGCCTGTATGCCCTCTGCCCTGAGATGGCACAGTGTTTCATACGTCCTGGGCTGGCGGGGCTGCCTGATTTCCCAGTCCGTCACCGCCATCCAGGGGCGGGTTTCGGCGGCGAGGCGCAGCATGGCAAGCCGCTGTCCGTCGGTGTAGGCGAAATCCTTGCCCTGCTCATCCCGGATGTAAACCGATTTGGAGGGCACAAAAACCACTTTTTCCCGCCCGGTTTTCCCCAGGGCATATTCAGCAAGGCCCAGGTGCGCCACGGTAGGCGGGTTGAACGCCCCGAAAAAAGCCAGCGCTTGGATCATGTCAGGCATCCTCTTTCCATGGGTTCAGGATCACGGGCATGCGGCGCTTGTGCATGTTGGCGCGCTCCTTTCCCCGGATTTTTTCGTCCGTTTCTGCGTTCCCGCAGGTCCCCAGGCGGATGTACCTGTGGATGTCCTGATAGGAAATGCCCAGGCGCTCCTCGTCGCTTTTCCCGGACAGGCCGTCCGTTGGGGTTTTCTCCACCAATTCCCGGGGAAGCTCCGGCATCGTCAGGCCCACTGCCACCACCTCCACGCTGGTCAAAGCGCCCAGCACGGAAAAGTCGCAGGAGGTGTCCCCGTCCTTGGTGCAATAGCCCACGGTCAATTCGCTCAGGTTGCCGGTGCCCGCCAGCCGGGCGCCCAGGGCCTGGGCGATGTAGCGCAGGGTGGTCATGCGCAGGCGCGGGCCCACGTTGATATCGCTCTCCCGGCTATAGGGGACGGCAAATTCATTTTCCTTCGCGGTGGGCGCGTTCTGGTCGGTAACGGCTCTGAGCGCCTCGTGCATGGCCCCGATGTTGACGGTGCGCTGCTGAATCCCCAGCGCTTCACACACGCGCATGCTGTCGGAAATGTCTCTCTGCACCCCGTCGGGCAGCATCACGCCGTACACGTTTTCCTTGCCGAAGGCCCGGGCGCACAGGGCGGCTGTGACTGTGGAATCCTTGCCGCCGGATATGCCGAGCACCACCTTATGAAAGCCCTGCCCCTCGCCCAGCTTCCGGATTTCCTCCACCAAACGGTCCCTGGCGGCAGCGGCGTCGAAACAGTATTCCGTCATGGTTTTCCCTCCCGCATTTATACAATTTCAATCTGGCAGCTCCGCATGGTTTCCAGCGCCGCCAGATGCTTTTCGGGGGTCACGCCCGCGCAGCAGTCCGCGCGGATCACGAAGTCCGCCTCCGGGAAGGCGGCTTTCAGCAGCAGCGCGTTGGAGACCACGCAGATGTCCGTGCACAGGCCCAGCAGTTCGATGGCCCCGGGCCCTTCTTCGCCGCACTTTTCCCGGATGATCTGCGGCAGGCGCACGCTGCCGAAGGTGGGCTTTTCCACCAGCAGGGCGCCGTCTCCCAGGGCATCCCGGATCTCGGGCCGGATGTGCCAGCCCCCGGTGTTCCGGATGCAGTGGGGCACCGGCAGGAATTTTCCTTCCCGGGTGTCCATATAATCATCCCCGTGGGTATCCAGGGTGGCGATCACGGTATATCCGGCCTCTTTGCACGCTCTGATCCGGGCCGCCGCCGCGGGCACCATCATCTGGGCTTCCTTCGTGCCCAGCGCCCCGTCGATAAAATCATTCTGCATATCCACTACGACCAGGATTTTCTTATCTCCCATCACTGAAGCCTCCTTCTTCGTCCGAACGGCGCTGCGCCGCGCCGGAAATGACAGCTCTATTATACAGCATTCCCCCGCCTTTTTACAGGGCTTCCCCATCTTTTTTTCGGCCATAGGAGCTGCCCAAAAGCGCTCCACGATTCCCCTTGCCTAACGGTTGGCATTATGGTATAATTTTTCAGGAAGTTCCCCGTTGACAGCGGATCAAACAGGAGGGAAAGAATATGAAGTTCGGCTATTTTGACGACGCAGCGCGGGAGTACGTCATCACGACGCCCCGCACCCCGTATCCCTGGATCAACTACCTGGGCTGCGAACAGTTCTTCGGCATCATCAGCAACACCGCCGGCGGCTACTGCTTCTACCGGGACGCCCGGCTTCGGCGCATCACCCGCTACCGCTACAACAATCTGCCTGTGGACAACGGCGGGCGCTACTTCTATATCAAGGACGGGGACACCGTGTGGAATCCCGGCTGGAAGCCCTGCAAGACCGAGCTGGACGAATACTCCTGCCGCCACGGCATGGGATACACCGTCATCACCGGCAAAAAGAACGGCGTGAAGGCCAGCCAGCTTTCTTTTGTTCCCCTGGGCATGAACGCCGAGGTGCACCAGGTCACCCTCACCAACGAAACCGAAGCGCCCAAGGATTTGATCCTGACCTCCTTCGTGGAATTCTGCCTCTGGAACGCCCAGGACGACATGCTGAACTTCCAGCGCAACTTCTCCACCGGCGAGGTGGAGGTGGAAAACGGCGTGATCTACCACAAGACCGAGTACCGCGAGCGCCGCAACCACTATTCCTTCTATGCCGTGAATGTGCCGGTGGACGGCTTTGACACCGACATGGAAACCTTCCTGGGCCTGTACAACGGCTTTGACGCGCCCAAGAGCGTGGTCTCCGGCGAAATGGGCAATTCCGTCGCCTCCGGCTGGCAGCCCATGGCGGCGCACCAGATCAAGGTGCATCTGGAAGCGGGCCAAAGCAAAAAGTTCAACTTCGTGCTGGGCTATGTGGAACTGCCCAACGACAAGAAATTCTCCTCTCCCGGTATTATCAACAAGGCCCCGGCCAAGGAAATCATTTTCCGGCTGAATTCCGACCAGGAGATCGCCTTTGCTTTTGACACCCTGAAAAAGCACTGGGACAATCTGCTGTCAGCCTACACCCTCACCACGCCCGATGAAAAGCTGGGCCGCATGGTGAACATCTGGAACCCCTACCAGTGCATGGTCACTTTCAACATGAGCCGCTCCACCTCCATGTTTGAAAGCGGCATCGGCCGGGGCATGGGCTTCCGCGATTCTTCCCAGGACCTGCTGGGCTTCGTGCACCAAATACCCGAACGCGCCCGGGAGCGTATCCTGGACATCGCCGCCACCCAGTTCCGCGACGGCGGCTGCTACCACCAGTTCCAGCCCCTGACCAAGAAGGGCAACAACGACATCGGCGGCGGCTTCAACGACGACCCCCTCTGGCTCATCGCGGGCACGGCGGCCTATATCAAGGAAACCGGCGATTACAGCATCCTGGATGAACCGACGCCTTATGACACCAACCCCGACGACTGCGGCACCCTGATGGAGCATCTGGACGCCAGCTTCAAGCACGTGGTGAACAACCGCGGGCCCCACGGCCTGCCGCTCATCGGCCGGGCGGACTGGAACGACTGCCTGAACCTGAACTGCTTCTCCGATACCCCCGACGAGAGCTTCCAGACCTTCTCCAACCCCGACGCGCCCAACGACCGCGTGGCCGAATCCGTGCTGATCGCGGGCATGTTCGTGGCCATCGGCCCCGAGCTGGTGGCGCTGGAAAAGCGCAAGGGTTACGTCGAAAAGGCGAACGACCACCAGCAGTCCATCGACGAAATGGAAAAGGCCATCCTTACCGCCGGCTGGGACGGGGAATGGTTCGTGCGCGCCTACGACGCCATGGGCAACAAGGTGGGCAGCCATGAATGCGAGGACGGCAAGATCTTCATCGAGTCCCAGGGCTACTGCATCATGGGCGGCGTGGGCGTGAAGGACGGCAAGGCCGAGCAGGCCCTCTCCTCCGTGGAAAAATATCTGGAAACCGAGCACGGCATCGTGCTGCTCCAGCCCGCCTATAAGGAATACCACCTGGAGCTGGGCGAAGTGTCCTCCTACCCGCCGGGATACAAAGAAAACGCCGGTATCTTCTGCCATAACAATCCCTGGATCATCGCCGCCGAAACAGTGGTGGGCCACGGCGACCGGGCGTTTAACCTGTACAAAAAAATCGCCCCCGCTTACCGCGAGGAAATCAGCGACCTGCATAAGATGGAGCCCTATGTCTACAGCCAGATGATCGCGGGCAAGGACGCCAAGAACTTCGGCCAGGCCAAGAACAGCTGGCTCACCGGCACCGCCGCCTGGAACTTCTATGTGATCAGCAACTATATCCTGGGCATCAAGCCCGACTGGGACGGCCTCAAGATCGACCCCTGCATCCCCCACGATTGGGACGGCTACAAGGTCAGCCGCCGCTTCCGGGGCGCTACCTACGATATCAGCATCTGCAACCCCGCCCACGTGTGCCGCGGCGTGAAGCAGGTGACCGTGGACGGCCAGGCCATCGAGGGCAATATCCTGCCCGTGTTTGGCGACGGCAAGGAGCATAAGGTCACCGTGACGCTGGGATGATCCACTCCAAGTATTTTCTTAATGTGTTGTCTGTTGGGAAAACTGAAAGGGCGCTTTAAATCACCAACGAAACGACGGGGCGAGGGCCTCTGCGATCCGCACGCTCAAAAGTCGCAAGTCCGCTTCATGCGGACATTGCTCGTTT
Source organism: Clostridia bacterium (assembly GCA_017550745.1). GTDB lineage: Bacteria > Bacillota > Clostridia > Christensenellales > Aristaeellaceae > RUG563. The sequence continues at coordinate 21,604 of JAFZOG010000106.1, forward strand.
CGTGAGATCTCACCACCGATGAGAAATCCGCCGCAGGCGGTCATCGGTGGTTCGTTCCTCGTGCACCTGCACCAAAGGACTTCGTCCTCTGGACTCCTGTAGCGGAAAAAACCTGTGAGGACGAATTGGCTTTGTTTCCGCTGAAACTTGAGAGAAACAGGCAGACTTTCGACGTTATGCTTCTGGCCCGGCGGCTGAAAGCCGCCAGACCGGACGCTTTGCGTCCGGTGAAAGCCAGGGATAAATTTCCAGGGGAAAGTGAGCTTTCCCCTGGAGATTTTCCCAGGCTTTCCTGGGCCAGAAGCCGCTAACTTCCGTATCCCTGAATCAACTGGCGAAGATAGCTGGTTCTACCCAACGAAGTGCTTTCGCCTATTGGGATGCAAGGGATGAAATCCCTTGCCGCAGGTCTGGGCGCGCGCAGCGCCCAGCATATCCCTTTACTGACTTAAAGTGCTCTTTAGGTTATAAAAAGAAAGAGGGAATAGTACGGAGCGCCCTCTCCGCCTCCTTCGTCGGCACCTCTCCCAGAGGGAGAGGCAAGGGCTTGGGTCCCCCTCCCCAGAGGGGAGTATCTTGGCTCCCCCTTTGGGGGAGCTGGCGCGAAGCGCCTGAGAGGGTTCCCTCATCCCATTTCTTAACGTAATGAGCTCTTTCAATGTCCATCGGCCAACTTGTGCTCAATGGAAAATGGGCTGCCTCGTATGCCGTTTTTTAACCAACGGTTCGAGGCAGCCCATATTATACAGTTAAAAATGCTTAAGACTCAGCGTTTGAAAGCTTTTCCCGCCAGCGCCTTGCCGTGACCACATGCTCCAGCACGCCGTAGCCCACCAGGGCGGCCAGCATCACGCAATACCAGAACAGGTCGGGAAGCGGGGTTTTATCCAGCCCGAATTCGCAGCCCACGATCACGCCCACACAGCCCAGCGCGGCAATAGGCGGCCAGAAGCGTTTCCAGAACCCGCTGTTCGCGTTGGCCTGCAAGCAGCCGTAGATCAGCAGCCCTTCAATGATGACGCCGCACAGCACCTGCTCGATGCGCACAAAGCCCCACCGCATGCCCAGGGCACGCAGGCTTTCGCAGATGATCTGGGGCACGCACAGATAATACACCGTGCGCTCAAAGCGCAGGCTGGCAATGCCGTCCTCTTTTTTCCGGAGGGCGAAAACCGCGGCCACTGCCAGCGCAGCCAGCGCTTCCAGCAGAAAGATGGCCCAGAACCATTCGCCCCATTCATTGCTGATGGCGAAGGGCAGCCGGGCAAAGGCTTCGTTTTCCACATACGCGCCTGCGCCCTGCATGCCCAAAAAGAACTCAGCGATCCGCACGCCCGCCAGCATCAGCGCGCCTGCCGGGGCGAACAGGCTCAGCATCCGGGCGGTTTGGACGTGATAGACCTTTGCTGCAAGCACCATGCCCAGCACCATGCCCAGGGCGCCGCCGATCACGGAAAACTCCGCCGCGTCCAGGCGGATCAGGGAAGCCCAGCCGTACCGCGGCCATACCTTGCTGGAAAGCAGCAGCACATACAGCAGCTTTGCCAAAATACATGCCAGCGCCGCGCCGAAAAGGACGCCAGTGAAAACGGGGGCTGTTTTCATCCCCCGTTTTTTTGCCCGCGCAGCCAGCCAGGCCGCGGCCAGCAAAAGCGTGATCAATAAAGTCAATGCATACGGTACGTTCATTTATTTTGCTCCAAACGCCGAAGCGAAGTAAATAATATCCGCAATGTCCCGGGTGTCCGGGCTCTTGGGGTCGTTGATCTTTTCGCCGTTGAAAATCATCATGGTGGAATCGCCGCCGTCCAGGTTATAGGCTGTCTCCACGCCCAGGCTGTACACCAGGCGGGCAAATTCCTCCAGGGTCATGCCGGAATTGCCGCGGGCGGGCGGCCCGCAGCAGATGCACTTATATTCCAGGGGCCCCACCTGGGCGATGCACATGCGCTGGCGGCGTTCTTCCGCGCGCATGTCGTACCGCAGGTCCATATCCCGCACCATTTTGCCGTTCTGCACCAGCACCGGGCCGAAGAAAAACGCCTGCATCACCTTTTTGCCGTCGATGGTCTCCCTCACCTGGCCGGTGAAAGGATTGCGCACGATATGGAAATCGCCGTCCTCGTCGATGAGCAGCACGTCGCGGTCGCCCCGCAGGTCATCCAGGAACAGCTGGCCCTGGCGCAGGATATAGCCGTGATGGGTAAAATAGAAATAATCGCCGTTGATGGCCAGCACCGCGTTGACCCGCTTGGCCATGGCCGTGCCCTTCATCACCATTTCGGACTGGAAGCCGTTGGCTGCCGTGGTGCGCAGCTGGGAGGGATCGGCAATCTTGATCGAGGCCACCCAATATTCGCAGCTGATTTCAGCGCCGCGGTCAAACACGCCGCGCTGGATCTTCACCGCGATCGTCGGGTCAGCATACGTATAGCCGTTATAAAAGTATTCCTTTTTCAGCGCCATTCCCCCCGAAAAATCCCAGGGCAGTTTATATGTCGATTCCGCGGCTGCCATACTTTCCATCGGCCCGGCGCAAACCAGAACGAAGGTGCAAATCAGAAGAAACAGCCGCTGAGTTGCCTTCCGCATGTCCGGCACTCCTTTCCAAATGATCCTAAACTTATTATAAAATGTCGAAATGTGGTTGTCAATACTTACTTTTAATAAATCGTCTGAATTTTGTAACTTTTTTGTAACAAATTGTTTTTCCTCCAAAATAGATGACAAACCGCGCGGTTTCAGTTATAATAACGAAAGAAAAAAAGCATTTCATGCCGGGCGGAGCGGTAGATCCGTCCGGAACGCATTACAAACGGAGGATCAACATGAAACAGATCATATCCCAGTTTCAGGTGCAAGGGGAGCCTGTCAGCTGCGAAAGATACGGCAACGGCCACATCAATGAAACCTACCTGCTGAAAACCGACGCGCCCCACGATTATATCCTGCAGAAAGTGAACCGCCTTGTGTTCCCGGATATTCCGAACCTGATGCGGAATATTATTGCCGTCACCTCCCACCTGCGCAGGCAGACGTCCGATCCCCGGCGGGTGCTGACGCTGGTGCCCACGCGGGATGGCGGCATGTATTATGTTGACAGCCAGGGAGAAACCTGGCGGGTGTATGAATTCGTGACGGACAGCATCTGCCTGGACAGGCCGGAGAACGAACGCGACCTTCAGCAGAGCGGCATCGCTTTCGGCGGTTTCCAGAACCAGCTGGCGGACTTTCCCGCCCATACCCTGACGGAGATCATCCCCCATTTTCACGATACGCCCGCAAGGTACGAGCAGCTCAAGGAAGCCATCCGGATGGACAGGGCGGGCCGGGTGAAGGAAGCCGGGGCGGAGATCGACGCGTATTTATCCTATGAAAAGTATGCGGATTCTCTGATGAAGCTGCTGGCGAAGGGCGACCTGCCCCTGCGCGTGACGCATAACGACACAAAGCTGAACAACGTGCTCATGGACGCTTCCACCCGCACGCCCCTGTGCGTCATCGACCTGGACACCGTGATGCCCGGCCTGGCCGCCAACGATTTCGGCGACTCTATCCGTTTCGGCGCTGCCACCGCCCCGGAAGACGAAAAGAACCTGGACAACGTGGGCATGTCCCTCAGGCTGTTTGAAGCGTACGCCCAGGGCTTTCTCTCCGCCTGCGGCAAGCGCCTGACAGCGCTTGAAAAGGAAACCCTGCCCATGGGCGCGCTGCTCATGACCCTGGAATGCGGCTCCCGCTTCCTGGCCGATTACTTCAACGGCGACGTATACTTCCATAACGCCCGCCCCGGCCAGAACCTCCAGCGCGCCCGCACCCACGTCACCATGGTGCGTGACATGGAAGGCAAGCTCGACCGGATGCGCCGGATCATCCAGGGCCTTGATTGAGGCGCTGGATCCGGGCAAAGCGCATTTTGTATTTTCTTTTTATCCGATCATCTCAACTGTTATCAAAACAGCATATTTATTGATGGGAAGCGGCGGTCAGCACCGCGCTGGTCTGGCCTTCCAGCGTGAGGATAGTACCTTCCAGATACGCTTCCCCCAGGCCGATGAAAGCGCTGAGGGTGTCGAAAGACTGGGCTGTGCATGCGCTCAGGTCGATTTCCATGTCCCGCGTGGTGGTGTTATGGAACACGGCGACGGCGGTTCCCTTCCAGGTGGAAATAAAGCCCCCCGCCTTGCTGTCCGCCAAGGACAAGGCGGTATACGTCCCCCGGGCGATGGCGGGATGGTCCCGGCGGATCTTCAGGAGCTTCCCGTAATAATGGAACAGGCTGCCCGCGCTGTCCAGCTGCTGCCGGACGGTGTTGGCGGTCTGTTTGCTCATGTCATACGTGGTTCCCACGGGGTCCTGCACCGGGTCGCCGTCGCCCCAGAGCATGGCCAGGCGGCGGTTGGCGTCGGTGTTCGCGCCGCCGCGGGACCCTTTCATGCCGATCTCCTCGCCGTAATAGATGAAGGGGGAGCCGGGAGAGAGCAGGTACAGGTTGGCGGCCATTTTCATCTGCCCGTTGGAAAGCGGAAGATAGCCCGCCGCCCTGTCCATATCATGATTGGAAACAAAGAGCGTGTTCATGGCGTACGGGCCGATGCCGGCGATCTTTTCCTGATACTTCTGGATGTACGCGGTGAAACGGTTCACGTTGCCCGCCTTGGCGGTTTCGGCGATGAGGCCCTCCTGCTGGGCGGCGGTGAAGTTAAAGCAGTTGGTGGCGGAAAGATACTGGTCGATGACGCCTTCCCCGTCCCAGACCTCCGCCACAGTGTACAGGTCCGGCTTTGCCTTGCGCAATTCGCCCACGTACCACTGCCAGAAATCCACGGAGGCGGGGTTGTCGCCCAGATAAATGTACTTTGCCGCGTCGAAGCGGAAGCCGTCCACGCCCAGGTCAAGATAATACAGCCCCACGTCCAAAGCAGCCTTGCGCACCGCGGGCAGGTCATAGTTCAGCTCCGGCATGGCGTCGGAAAAATTGCTTTCGTATTTCAGTTTCGCCTGCTTCGACGCGGTGAATTGCCGCCCGGCGGGGGAAGCCTCGTCCTCCGGAATCCACACGTAATAATCATAATATTCGTTTGTGGGATTCTTCATCATGTGGGCGTTCATGAAATTCTTGAACCAGCGGTTCTGGGTGCTGGTATGGTTGAGGGGCAGGTCAATAATCAGCTTCACGTTCCGCTCGTGGCACAGGCTGATCAGCTCTTTCAGATCCTCCACCGTGCCAAAGGCCGGGTCGATGGCGTAGAAGTCCGTCACATCGTATTTATGGTAGGAAGGGGACGCGAAAATGGGCGTCAGCCAGATGCCCTCGATGCCCAGGCTGTCTTTTGACCCGGGATTGCCGTCATTCAGGTAATCCATGCGGTTGATGATCCCCCGCAGGTCGCCCACGCCGTCCCCGTCCGAATCGGAAAAGGAGCCCACAAAGATTTCATAGAATACCCGGTTCAAATCCTCCACCCCGCCGGTGCTGTCGGTTTCCGCCAGGCAGCAGGAGATAAGCAGCATACATACGGTTGCGGCGCACAAAACCCTGCGCATGATCTTCACCCGCTTTCTGTCGTAATGGAAGGGACAGACCGATATCCGGTCCGTCCCGTTGCGCATGTCATTCCCGCTTGGTCTGCGCCAGCTCCACCATGCGCTCGGCCATGATTTTGAGCTGGTCCTTCAGCTTGTGGATACAGTCCATTTCGCTGCAATTGCCGCGGACGATGTCCTCGGCGAAGGTGCGGCAGGTGGGGGAGCCGCAGGAGCCGCAGTCGTACCCCGGCAGCCCTTCCAGAATGGCGTTCATCCGGGCCATCTTCTTCATGGCCTCCACCATGTTGTCATCCAGCTTCATGGCGGGATTCGGCTCGATGGGCGCGTCGAAGTACAGCGGATACTTGGTCATCAGGGAGACGGGCACGCTGTCCGTTGGATGCTCCTTGGAGCAGGCGCGGCTGAGCTTGCGGATGGCGTTTTTTGCCACGTAATTGTTTTCAAAGTTCAGCGGCCCGCCCACGCAGCCGCCGGTGCAGGCGTTGCCTTCAAAAAACACCAGGTCGCTGAGCATATTGTTTTCGATTTCCTCCAGCACGCGGCTCACGTTCTGGATGCCGTCCACGGCCAGGGAGTTGTCGGGGCACACCGCGTCGGCCTCCCCGCTGCTGGCGGCCCAGCGAACGCCGAAAATGGTGGAGGAGGTCTTGGTCGGCTGGGTCAGGATGCGTCCGATGTGGGGCATCAGCTTGCCGTAAACCTCGATCATGGAAATCGCCCCGTCGATGGCGGACTTTTGCTGGCCGATGGGAGAACGGATGGCCGTCATTTTGGCGGGGCAGGGGGTGATGAAAAAGACGCCCACGTCCTCCGGCGGGCAGCCGTGCTTGCGGCAGAACTCGTCCTTGGCGATCATGGCCGCCACCTCGATGGGCTGGCGGATATCCACGATGTGGGGGATCAGGTCGGGAAAGCGCACCTGAATCAGCCGCACCACCGCCGGGCAGGCGGAGGAAATGAGCGGCTTGGGCAGGCCCGGCTCCCGCAGCTTTTCGTAGATGGCCCGGCTCACCACGTCCGCGCCCCGGGCCACCTCGAACACTTCTTCAAAGCCGATGGCCTTCAGCGCGTCCAGCACGGGGCTTATGCTCTTGATTTCCTTGAACTGGCCGTACAGGCTGGGGGCGGGCAGCGCGATGGCGTGCGGGAAGCCGTGGATGACGCTCAGATCGTCCGTCACGGCCACCTTGGCGTGGTATTCGCAGATACGGATACACTCGCCGCAGTCGATGCAGCGCTCGTCAATGATGTGCGCGCGCCCGTCGCGGACGCGGATGGCCTCGGTGGGGCAGTGCTTGAGGCAGTTGGTGCAGCCCTTGCAGCGGCTCACGTCCAGCCGGACGGAATGATAGCGGTTGGTTGTCTGTTCCATGATGCACGTCTTTCTCAGGCTAAACGGAACCGCATGCTGATGCGCGTCCCCTTGCCCACTTCACTTTGAATATCGAATTCATCCGCGTTGCGTTTCATGTTCGGCAGGCCCATGCCCGCGCCGAAGCCCAGGGAACGGGCCTCCTCGCTGGCAGTGGAATAGCCCTCCCGCATCGCCATGGATATATCGGGAATGCCGGGGCCTACGTCCTCGCTGACAAGCAGCACCCCGTCGGTATCCACGTCCAGGGTCAATTTGCCCCCATCGGAATGGATGACCAGATTCAGCTCCACCTCGTAGGAGGCCACCGCCACCCGGCGCATCACATTGCTGCTCACGCCCAATTGGCGCAGGCGGCGCTTGATGTCCGCAGACGCTTCCCCGGCGCGGGTATAATCGCTCTTGGCAACGGGGTATTCGGCATGAATAAAGCTGCTCATGCTTCCTCCCCTTCCGGCCACTCGATGGGCACTCCCCGGAGGCCCGCCTCATACAGCAATCCGCAGGCGGTGAAAGCCGTCACCTTCGTGGTCATGACCACCAGTCCCTGCTCCTGCGCGCCTTCCAGAATATCCTCCGTGGGCACCTTGCCCCGGGCAAACACCAGGCATTTTAAGTCCAGCATATCCGCCGTGCGCAGCACGTGAGGGTTCGTCAGGCCCGTGATCAGCACCGTTTTTTCATTCACAAAAGCCAGCACATCGCTCATTAAATCCGAGCAGCAGGCCGTCAGCGCGGGCGTGTCCAGTTTTTCTTCTCCCGCCAGTACCTTCGCGTGCAGTACCTTCACCATATCCCCCAGCGTCATATTCATCCCCCGCAATAATATAAGAATATAAAATGAAATACATCTCTATCATTCACTATACATTTTTTTGCGCTTTATGTCAACCGCACGGTAGAAATTTCGTCAAGAAATACATGATCATGAAACAGAAAACCGCGGCAAAGCGTTTTTGCCGCGGCTCAGGCTGATGGGATCAGAAGGGCAGCTTATAAATCCCGGCTGCTTCCAGAATAATGAGGATGACCACAATCCCCAGCAGGATGGACACGACCCAGATGATGGCGTCCATCTGCCGGACGGAGAGCTTCACCTTCTCATACCAGGATTCTTTCTTGATCTTGACCGCCATGGAAAAGGGGTCGAGAGCTTTTTCTTTTTGGGCCAGCTCTGCTTCCTTTTCCCGGATTGCCTTCTCCCGGGCGGCCAATTCCCTCTCTTTATCCTTGATTTGCTTATCCATTACTTCTTCGCGATATACTTGCGGATATCGAGGCTGACGGCCAGCACGATGACCAGGCCCTGCACCACGTAGTTGTAATAGGGGTTCACGCCCAGGAACTGGAGGATGATCTTGAGCAGCTCAAACACCAGCACGCCGACCAGGATGCCGGGCACGGTGCCGATACCGCCGGTGGTGGAAACGCCGCCGATGGTGCAGCCCGCGATAGCTTCCAGTTCATAGCCCTGGCCCATGGAAGCGGAAGCGCCGCCGGATTTCGCGGCCAGCAGATAGCCCGCGATGGCGTACATCACGCCCGCCGTGGTGTAGATGCGGATGAGGGTGCGGGTGGTGTTAACGCCGGACACTTCCGCGGCGACGTCGTTGCCGCCGATGGCGTACATGTACTTGCCGTGGCGGGTTTTGTTATAGATGAACCAGAACAGCAGGCCGAACACCAGCGCCACGAAGAACAGGTAGGGCAGGTGAAAGCTCTTCACGCTGGCGCCGATGCGGCCGTTGATCAGCTGGGTATACACCTTCTGGAAGCCGCCGATGGGCTGCGCGTCGGAGATGACCAGGGAAATGCCGTAAATGATGGTCTGGGTGCCCAGGGTGGCGATAAAGGGAGGAACGTGGAGCTTGGTGACGATGAAGCCGTTGATGAGGCCCCACACCAGGCCGATGGCCACCACGATCAGGAACACCAGGCCGATGTTCATTTCAGGCACGAATTTCCACAGCCTGCCGTTGTAGTCGCCGCGCTGGCAGAGAATGCCGGCGACGACGGCGGCAAAGCCCACCTGGCGTCCCGCGGACAGGTCGGTGCCCTTTGTGATCAGGCACCCGCTGACGCCCAGGGCGATCAGGAAACGCACGGCGGTGTTGCTCATCAGGTTGCTCAGGTTGCCCCAGGAGAAAAAATTGTCCTTCAGGCAGCCCACCACAATGGCGGCGATGAGCAGCAGGAAAACGATGGGATTCCCGGTAACAAACTTCCAAATCTTCTTGCCGAAGTTATCTTTTCTCGCTTCCATATCTTTCTCCTCCTTATGCTTCAAACTGCGTGGCGTAGGTCATGATGCTTTCCTGGGTGGCGTCCTTGCCGTCCACAAAGCCGGTCACCCGGCCGTCGCACATGACCATGATCCGGTCGCTCATGCCGATCAGCTCGCTCATTTCGGAGCTGATCATGATGATGCTCTTGCCTTCCTTGGCCAGATCGGCGATGATGCAGTAGATTTCGTATTTCGCGCCCACGTCGATACCGCGGGTGGGCTCGTCCAGGATCAGCACGTCGGGGTCATTGGCCAGCCACCGGCCCACCAGCACCTTCTGCTGGTTGCCGCCGGAAAGGGACTTGATCTGGGTTTTGGAGGACGGCGTTTTGATGTTCATTTTCTTCACGTTGTCCTGCACCAGCTGTTCCACTTTCTTGCTGTTGATGGCGACGCCGTGGTCCAGATACTTGTTCAGGGAGGAGATGGAAATGTTGTCCGCCACGGAAAGCACGCCCATGATGCCGCTGCCGCGCCGGTCTTCGGTGAGCAGGGCGATGCCCTGGTCGATGGCGTCCTTGGGCCGGGTGATTTTCATTTCCTTGCCTTTATAGAAAATCTGCCCCTTGCTGTGGGAGCGGATGCCGAAAATGCCCTCCATCAGCTCGGTGCGCTGGGCGCCCACCAGGCCGCCCACGCCCAAAATCTCGCCCTTGCGCAGGTTGAAATTCACGTTGCGGAAGGAACGGGGATTGATGGACGTAAAGTCCTTTACCTCAAACACCACTTCGCCCGGCACGTTCTCCTTGGGCGGGTACAGGTTGGTCAGCTCGCGGCCCACCATCTGGGTGATGATCTTGTCCGTGGTCAGGTCTTTGGCTTCCCAGGTGCCGATATACTTGCCGTCGCGCATGATGGTCACATCGTCGCCGATGCGGAGGATTTCGTCCATCTTGTGGGAAATATAAACGATAGCGACGTTCTCGGCTTTCAAATCCTCGATGATGCGAAACAGGGCTTCCACCTCATTGGCGGTGAGGGAGGAGGTGGGCTCGTCCAGGATCAGCACCCGGCAGTTGGCGGACACGGCCTTGGCGATTTCCACGCTCTGCATCTGCGATACGCTCAGCTCGCCCACCTTCTGCTTCGGGTCAAAATTCATGCGGACCTTTTTCAGCAGCTCGGCGGTGTCCTCGTACATTTTTTTATGGTCGACGATATCGATAAAACCCAGGAATTTCTTTAACGGATACCGCCCCAGGAAGATATTTTCCCCCACCGTTCGGGCCGGAATGGGCTGGAGCTCCTGATGCACCATGGCGATGCCCTTGTTCAGCGCGTCCATGGGGTCGTGAATGGAGACGGGCTGGCCGTCCATTTTGATCTCGCCCTCATCCATTTTATAAATGCCGAACATGCACTTCATCAGGGTGGATTTGCCCGCGCCGTTCTCTCCCATCAGCGCGTGCACCTTGCCGGGCCGCAGCTTCAGCTGCGCGTGATCCAGTGCTTTCACGCCGGGGAAGGATTTGCATACGCCGTTCATTTCCAGCACGTATTCAGACATATAGGCCTTCTCCCCTTTCTTTTAGGCAGGAGGCAGGAGGTAGGAAGTAGGAGGTGAATAAGGCGAAATGCATGGACAAGCATAATACGCTCATGCCGAATGCGAAAGCATTGCAAAACCTCCTGCTTCCTACCTCCTGCCTGTTTTTCCATTCCCGTTGTTGTATGAAAGAATGGGTGAGCCGAAAAAGGCTCACCCACCTGAGTTCAGACTGTCAGAATGAACGATTGAAACTCAGCGCTGAAAGCTGGTATGATCAATAGTTCGCTTCCACGTAAGCCTTGTTGACCATCACGTAGTCAACCCAGTAGTAGTTCTGGATGTCGTTGCCCTTGAGCAACTCCACGGCAACGTCCACAGCCGCGTGGCTCTGGCCGATATGGTCGTTGAGCACGGTGCCGGTCATGTCGCCGTCACGGATCAGGTCGATGGCTTCGGGCAGAGCGTCAACGCCCAGCAGGTAGATGTCTTCGCCCACTTTGCGGCCGGCGGTCTGGATAGCGGTAGCGGCGCCCAGGGCCATACCGTCATTGTTGCAGAACACGACTTCGATCTTGTCGCCGTACTTGGCCAGCGCGTTAGCGCACAGCTCCTGGCCCTTGGTCTGATCCCAGTTGCCCACCTGGTCATCCAGGCATTCCACTTCGTAGCCCGCGTCGGTCAGGGCTTTGATGGAGAATTCGGTGCGGTACTGGGCGTCGATGTTCTCAGGGTCGCCCTCGATCATGATGTAGCTGACCTTGCCGTCGCCGTTGATGTCGCCGTGATTGTCCAGGTCAACCACCATCTGGCCCTGGAAGGTGCCGCTCTGGCGGGCATCGGCGCCAACGTAGCAAACCTTGGCGTTGTTCAGGATGCCTTCATACTGTTCGTCCAGGGTGTTGCCGTCGGCATCGTAGGCCAGGGGCTCACGGTTGATCAGCACCAGCGGGATTTCGGCGTCCACGATCATGTCGATCAGGGTGTCGGCGGAGGAGGTCTGCACCAGGTTCAGGATGATCACGTCCACGCCCTGGGTGATGAAGTTCTGCACCTGGTTGGTCTGCTCGGCCATATCGTTCTTGCCGTCAGCCATGATGATTTCGTATTTCACATCATCGGTTTCCAGGGTCTTGAAATAGGCTTCGATTTCGTTGCGGTAAAGGGTCATGAAGTTGTCGGTGAACTGGTAGATGGAGACACCGACCTTGTAGGTCTTGGGTTCAGCGGAAGCGATGCTGCACACGCCAAGGATCATGATGGCGGCCAAGAGAAGCGCGAGAAATTTCTTCATGGATAGAACGTCTCCTTTTTATTTTTTTTGCGGCTCCGCCGCATTGGGAACGTATGGAAAAACCGGGCTGCTTTCTAATACCGGAAGAAATTATACCACAAACAAGGATAAAAGTCTATCAGTTTTTACAGGAAAACCATATCTTTTTTGTATTTTTTTGTGTCCGAATTGTGTCCGAAAGCCGCAGTTCCAGGGTTTCGTTCTAAAAACCCGAACAAAAAAGAAAAAATACATCAAAAAGACCGGGCGTTTTCTGAAAATTCTTTTTCTCCGCCTTGCGCGGCATATGGAGTAATGCTATAATGTACGTGTTTTTCTGCCGCCGTTCAAAATGAGGCGCGAAGCGGAAAAGCGTCATAGTATATTCAGAGGAGCATCCTCCTGGGAAAGAAGGGTTTTTTATGAAGCCTTATCCTGAAATGACCGTGGAAGAACTGAACGCGGAATACGACCAATTGAAAGGGCAGTACAAAAAAATCCAGGCCCTGGGCATGAACCTGAACATGAGCCGCGGCATCCCCTGCCAGGAACAGCTGGACCTGAGCATGGAAATGATGGACGTGCTGGACTCTTATTCCGACCTGACCTGCGACGACGGCACCGACTGCCGCACCTACGGCCAGCTGACCGGCATTCTGGAAGCCCGGGAGCTGCTGGGCGACATGATGGAAAACAATCCCAAGGACATTATCATATACGGCAACTCCTCCCTGAACGTGATGTTCGACACCATCAGCCGCGCCTGGACCCACGGCATCATGGGCAATACGCCCTGGTGCCGCCAGGAGGCGGTCAAATTCCTGTGCCCGGTGCCGGGCTATGACCGCCACTTTGCCATCACCGAGTATTTCGGTATCCAGATGATCCCCGTGCCCATGACCCCCACCGGGCCGGACATGGACATGGTGGAACGCCTGGTGCGTCAGGACGCGACCATCAAAGGCATCTGGTGCGTGCCCAAGTATTCCAACCCCCAGGGCATTTCCTACGACGACGAGACCGTGCGCCGCTTCGCGCGGCTGGAGCCTGCCGCCCCGGACTTCCGCATCTTCTGGGACAACGCCTACGGCATGCACCACCTGTACGACCACAAGCAGGACTACCTGATCGAGATCCTGGCCGAGTGCAAGCGGGCGGGCAACCCTGACCTGGTGTACAAATTCGCCTCCACCTCCAAGATCACCTTCCCCGGCAGCGGCATCGCCGCCCTGGCCACCAGCCCCAACAACATGGTGGACTTCATCGAGGATCTGAAGCGCCAGACCCTGGGCCACGACAAGGTGAACCAGCTGCGCCACGTACGCTTTTTCAGCGACATCCACGGCATGGTGGAGCATATGCGCAAGCACGCGGAGATCATCCGGCCCAAGTTCGAGGCGGTGGAGGAAATCTTCGAGCGCAACCTGGGGGGCCTGGGCATCGGCGAATGGACGAAGCCCCTGGGCGGCTACTTCATCATGTTCGATTCCCTGCCCGGCTGCGCCAAGGACATCGTGGCCCGCGCGAAAAAAGCGGGCGTCACCATGACCCCCGCCGGCGCCACCTGGCCCTACGGAAAGGACCCCAACGACTCCAACATCCGCATCGCGCCCACCTACCCCTCCCTGGCCGACCTGACCACCGCCATGGAGCTGTTTACCCTCTGCGTGCGCATGTCCAGCGCCAAGAAATTGATCGCCGAAAAGAACGCGCAGTAATACGCGGCAGATCGCAGATCCATTTCCCATCGCAAAAAAGGGTTTTTGGCCTCCTTTGGAGGTCGAAAACCCTTTTTGCCGGAAATGGATGCATTACGCAGTTTCCTGTTATTCCTGCCCCGGCTCCAGGATCATGACCACGTCGCCCAGGCGGCGGCTGCCGTTCTGGGGAGTGGAATGGATTTTGCCGTTGAAATACATCACGGAGGACTGGCCGCCGTCCAGGTTATAGGCCGCTTTGCAGCCCAGGCTTTCCATAAAGGCGGACAGCTCGGTCAGCGTCAGGCCGCGGTTCTTTTTCCCCGGCTCCACCTGGCTGGCGGTCTTCCGCCCGTCCACCTGCACGAAGCAGTAATGCCCCGGCCCGTAATAGCCGATGACGGAGCGGGGGTTCTGGATGCCGACGGTGGAGTCGAATTTTTCGAAGGCATGGCCGTCCTTGTCCAGCAGCGAGGGGCCGAAGAGGAAGGTCTGCCAGATCTCCCCGGCTTCCGCCAGGGCCGCGATGTCCTCATGTACCAGCTCCCCGGCGGGGATCACCGCCATTTCGCCGTTGGTGTACAGCACGCACAGGTCGCGCTTGCTGTTCTTCGTGCGGCGCAGGGTTTCTCCGTTCATAATCACCCAGCCCGCATTCAGGTTTTCAGCGCTGTCGCTGGTCATGGCCAGGACAGCGCTGAACTTTTCGGCGATCTTGCTGATCTTCGCCGTGCCGTTTTTCCATTTGTTGGCCAAGCCGCGCCGGAAGCTGTCCAGGGAGCGGACGTAAATATCCGCCACGTACACGTCGGTGTTTCCTGCCCGGGTGGAGGTAATATCAATGAACATGTTTTCGCTCTGATAGGAGGAGGCGGTAATCACCGGCTCCTGGCCCGCGTCCAGCAGATACGCGGTATCGCACAGGCTTTCCCCTGGTTCGGGCCGAAAATCGCTCCTGCCCGGGGCGGTGACTTCCACCGGCACGATTTCCAGATCCGCCGGAATATCCAGGTATTCCGCCATCATATAGCCCACGCGCTTCCCAACCTTCACCTTGCACCAGTCGCCGTCCATGCCAAGCACCGTCACCTCGGTGCCTTTTTTATAGGTGTCCAGCACCTTGGCCGACGCGCTGGGCGCGCTGCGCAGCTTCAGGCTGGTCAGCGTGACGGCAGTGTCCGACGCCCATGCGCCTCCGGGCAGCGCGGCGCCTGCCAGAATCAGCAGCGCAGTCAGCCATGCGATCACTTGTTTTTTCACAGCATCCTCCGTGTTTCATTCGTTTTCCCGATTCTTTTGGGTACAGTATACAATGAATTGGCAAAAGAATGCAAGCGCATCGGCCTATGCTGAAAAAAATTTTTATTGATCCCCCAATTGATTCTTGAATCAATAATCAGCTGGAAGCTGAAACGGAGTATGCAGTTATACTGTCATCCCTTCGGCTACGCTCAGGGCAGGCTCTGAACAGGCCAACGAAGGAGGCCGTCGTGAAAGAACTCCCTCGTTGCTTTATTGACCAGTGAGATTCTTCGCACGCGCCATCTGTATCGGCGCGGCGAAGTCATGACAGGGTGAGTTAGTTACAATAAATCAAATTCAAGAATAAATTGGGGGATCAATAAATTGGTACAGCAATAAGTTGTTTTTTTCATACAGAATGCGCCCTGCTCTCTCAAAGCAGAGCAGGGCGTGGCAAATTATCGAAAAAACCCCTTGGATACATCGAAGGACCGCAGCTCTTCGATTTCCAATCCGCAGGGGCCGAAGCGCCGGAAAACGGTACAGTGTACCGTTTTCAGCGTAGGACGGGCGGCAGCCCAAGGCGGTCGCAGAAGGAGCAACAGAATGTTGCTTCCTTTCAGGTTGTCACCGGATATCGTATACACTGCGGACAGAGAGGCCTTTCACCTCGCCGCGCAGCACCTTCACCCGCTTTTCCCCGGCGTTCATATCGAAGAAATTATCGCTGAGCAGGGTATCCGCCCCGCAGCGGATTTCCACGGAACGGGCGTAAGCGTCGGCGGTGACGACGATCTCGTCCCCTTCCAGGCGCGCATGCAAATGGGGATCCTGGAACCTGAAGTGCTTCGGCGGGCAGAACAGCACAGTGCCGCTGCCTGCTTCCTGCCAGTCTGCGTCCATGAGGCTGTAGGAGAAATAGCAGCCGTAGGTGTCCTGGCTGCTGAAATCCTTTTCCTCCAGCCACAGCGCGGACAGGGCGGGCACCTGCACCGCCGCCTGCCCCTCATAGATCACGGAAGCGTCCGGCCTGCGCAGGGCCCAGGATACGGTGCCCGTAAAGGGCTGCATGGTTTCATTGCTCACGTTCAGCCTTGCTGACTTTTTCAGCGCAAAGGGCTCGGCGTTCACGTTGGTGTTCTGGGAAAGAATGCCCTCCTCGTGGCAGGACACCAGCACCGGGGCGAAAAAGCGCCTGGCGAAGTAGTGCAAAGCCTTCCAGCGTCCGAAATAGTCGATGCTGGCCCAGCTGACCACCGGCCAGCAGTCGTTCAGCTGCCAGATCACAGCCCCCATGCAGCGGCCCCGGTTCCGTCTCCAGTGCTCCACGCCGTACTGAATGGCCTGGGCCTGCAGGAGCTGGGAGGCATAGACGAAGGTATCCAGGGTGGATGGGTATAGATAGGTCTGGCTCAGGTAGGAGGCGATGACGCCGTTGGCGGAAGCGTTGCGCTGGTGCTTTTCCATCACGTAGGAAAACACGTTGCGGTCCTCGGGCAGGGTAAAGCCCTCGATGGTCTCCATGCAGGGGAAGGACTGGAAGCCGAACTCCGAAGCGTAGCGGAAAAAGAACTTCCGGTATTCGGTGAAGGGCTTGCGTCCGTGCCACACATCCCAGTAGTGCACGTCGCCGCGCTTTTCGTCGTTGGGCTCATCAAAGCTGCCGCCGCTGGAGGGGCTGGCGGGCCAGTAGAAGGTGGCGGGGTCTTCCTCCCTGAGGATCTTGGGGATGATGTATTCGTACAGCTTGATGTAGTCCGCAGACTGCCGCTTGCTGCCCACCCACATGCCGTAGGCCACGAACATTTCCATCTCGTTGTTGCCGCACCACAGGGCCAGGGAAGGATGATGGCGCAGGCGGCGGATGTTGTCCACGAACTCCGCCCGCACGTTTTCCTCAAACGCGTCGGTCAGGTTGTACACCGCGCAGGCAAACATGAAGTCCTGCCACACCAGCAGGCCCAGCTCGTCGCAGATATCATAGAAGAAATCGTCCGGATAATAGCCGCCGCCCCAGACGCGGATCATGTTCATGTTGGCGGCCCGGGCGTCAAGAAGCAGCTTCCGGGTGCGCTCGGGGGTGACCCGGGGCAGCAGGTTGTCCTCGGGGATGTAGTCCGCGCCCATGGCGAATATGTCTACCCCGTTGACGCGGTGGCAGAAGGACTCTCCCCATTCGTCCTTTTCCCGGTGCATGGTCAGGGTGCGCAGGCCGATGCGGCGCTTCCAGTCGTCCAAAGGCGCGCCGCCGGAGGTCAGCGCCACCTCCACGGTGTACAGCGGCTGGCCGCCGTAACCGGCGGGCCACCACAGCCGGGGCTGATCGATCACGATCTGGCAGTCCAGGCCCTCTCCCGTATAGATTTGGCCCTCCGGGCCGGTCACGGTGACGGATGCCTCTACCGGCTGATCTTTCAGCCGGTTCACGTGCGTCACCACGCGGCAGGTCACTTTTCCTTCTTCATGGGTCTGGGTCACAGAAACGTCCCGGATGCGGGCGATGCTGGCGCTCAGCAGGCCGATATCCCGCCAGATGCCCGCGTCGGGCAGGCGGGGCCCCCAGTCCCAGCCGAACATGCAGTGCGCCTTGCGCAGCGCCGGGAATCCCACCATGGCGTCCTCGGAGCCGTCCGCCGGGTTTTCCGCGTAGGCTTTTTTGATAAACCTCGTCGGGGAGCGGAGCAGCACCTCGATGGTGTTTTTTCCGGGACACAGCGCGCGCTTTGCGTCAAATTCCCAGATGCGGTGCATGTTGTCCGCTTTTCCGATCTGTTTTCCGTTCACGCTGATTTCCGCCAGCGTGTCCAGTCCCTCCGCCCGCAGAAGCACCGCGTCCGCCCGCAAGAATTCCTCCGGCACGTCGATTTCGCGGGTATAGCTGAAATCGTTGTCCATCAGCTTCAGGGCTTCCATTTCATTGTCCCGGTAGAACGGGTCCGGGATTTCCCCGGCGGTCAGCAAATCGTGGTATACCGACCCCGGAACCGTGGCCGCGACAGGCCCCTTGCCCCCGTCCAGCATCCGCAGCTGCCAGGGGCCGTTTAAGGATATTGTTTTCACTGATAAGCCTCCGTTTATGGTGGTAGGAGGTATGAGGCAGGAAGTAGGAGGTTTATTTTGTGCTCGTCATAAAACCTCCTACCTTCTATCTCCTACCTTTGATTATTCGTACCAGTTCGACAGCAGCACCACCCTGACCAGGTGGGAGATGCATTCCCGCAGGCGTTCGATGGAGAGGGAACCGTCTGCCAGGGCGTCGCGGATGCTGTCAAAGTCGTTGGGCAAACCGGGCATCACCAGGTCGTTGCCGGCCAGCACGCAGCCCGCGGCGGTGGAGAGCGGGTCGCCCTGGTTGGTGGTGGTCCAGTCGGTCATGATCACGCCGTCAAAGCCGCTTTCGCAGCGGGCGTATTTGGTGCAGGTATCGTAGCAGTTGGCGGCATGGACGCCGTTGATCAGGTTATAACTGGTCATGATCGACAGGGGATGGGACAGCTGAATGGCGATCTGGAAGCCGCGCAGGTAGATTTCGCGCAGGGCTTTTTCACTGACGACGCTGTTGGAGCCCATGCGGTTGTCCTCCTGGTTGTTGCAGGCGAAATGCTTGATGGTGGTGCCGCAGCCCGGATGCTTCTGCACGCCCAGGGTGATGGCCGCCGCCATGCAGCCGCTGACAAGGGGATCTTCGGCGAAGTACTCAAAGTTCCGCCCGCACAGCGGGTCGCGGTGGATGTTCATGCCGGGGGCCAGCCAGAGGGTCACGTTGTAATCCTCCATCTCCCTGCCCATGGCGTCGCCTACCTTTTCCACCAGCGGCAGGTTCCAGGTCTGGGCCAGGAGCGTGCCTACGGGCCAGGCGGAGCAGTACTGGTAGCGGATCTCGCCCTCCAGCTCCTTTCCTTCCGCGAAGAAGCGGTTGGCCACGCTGGACAGGAAGGGCTGCTTCACAGGCTTGCCGTCAACGACGGAATACTCCTTGGTCAGCCGCAGGCCCGCGGGGCCGTCCGCCAGCACGATGGGCGCGACGCCCTTTGCCTGGGCGACGCCGCTGGTCTCGCCGGCAGCGCCGGGCACGGAAATACCGGCGCTCCCCAGCTCGCTGCCCTGCCCGCGGGAGGGGTCGCCGATGGCCAGAGCGATCAGCTCTTCCTGGGACAGCGCGGCGGTCAGCGCCGCCGCTTCGGGGTCGGGCTTGGGCTCGGTGTAGTCCGCGTCCGGCAGCGGCGCGGCGGTATAAGCCGCGCAGGGCAAAGAAGCGGCGGCCTGGACCAAAGCGTCATAGCGGGCTTTCGCCTTGGCCGCGTCCTGCCTGCGTTCCTTCAGTTCTTCCTTCAGCGGGCAGATATGATCGACTTTTTTCAGGAACACGCCTTCTTTCAGGTTCAGCGCTGCGCAGAGCGCGGAGCCGTTCAGGGAACCGCCCAGCCACAGGCCGTATACACCCGGCTCCAGCACATAGGCGGAGGCCGCTTCGTCAAAGGAGGACAGGTCCATGGCCTGGAAGGAGAGCGTCAGACACTCGGAAGCGCCGGGGGCCAGCAGGCCGGTTTTGCCGTAGGCCGCCAGGCGGCGGGCTTCCTTTTCCAGCCTGCCGAAGGGAAGCTGGACATACAGCTGCGCCACGGCCTTGCCGGGGACTTTGCCGGTATTGGTCACCGCCACTTCCGCGCAGACCTTCCCCTCCGGATCGGCTGCCACGTTTTTCAGGGCATAGGCAAACTCGGTGTAGGACAGGCCGTCGCCGAAGCCGTACCGGGCGGGCACGCCAAAGCTGTCGAAGTAGCGGTAGCCCACGTAAATGCCTTCTTCGTAGCGCTCGGTCTTCGTGTCGCCGTTGTTGTGGGAGAAGGTGGCGGCGGTGGGATAATCGTCATACAGGAACGCCCAGGTGTCGGTGAGGTGGCCGCTGGGGTTGACCGTGCCGTTCAGCACGTCCGCCACGGCGCGCCCGCCCTCCATGCCGGGCTGGGACACGAACAGCAGCGCTTTGATGCTGGGGAACTCATCCATGAAGGACAGATCCACCGCGCCGCCCGCGTTGACGATCACGATCACATTTTCGTACAGGCCGCAAATGCCCTTCAGCAGCGTATGCTCTTCGGGGCGCAGGATATAGTCCCCCTCTCCCCTGTCCCGGTCCGCGCCTTCGCCCGCCACCCGGCTTAAGATAAAGACGGCGGCATCGGCGTCGGTTTTCGCGGCGGGGCTGCCCACGGGCACCACGAAGGGGGTGCTGCAGTAGACGGCAAAGAACTTGCGCGGGTCGCCGGTTTTCTTGTATTTTTCTAATATTTCGTCGCGCCAGGCGTACTTGGCCCGCATATATTGGTCCTCAAAATCCTTGATCCAGTCCTCGGTGGTCAGCCGGAAGCCCGCGTCGCGCATCCCCTCGGCGATGGTGACGCTGTAACGCTCGTTCACGTCGCCGGAACCGGTGCCGCCCTTGATGGTGCGGGACGCGCCCGCGCCGTACAGCGCTATTTTGCTGCCCTGTTTGAGCGGCAAAAGCCCTTCGTTTTTCAGCAGCACGATGCCTTCGCCTGCTGCCTGACGCGCCAGCTCCCGATGGGGCGCTTCCCAGGGCCATAATTCCTGCGTTGTTTTCCCGCTCAGCGCGCGGGGCTTTATTTTCCTGGTCATGGTGGTTTTCTCCTTTTCAATCGGTCAATGCAGAAAAAGGGGGCAGAGGGCAAACCCTCTGCCCCAGGATGTGGGGGTGAAACGCATCAATTGCCGTTCAGCGCTTTGAGCAGCGCTTCGATTTCCTCGGGGCCGGCATTGGCGCCGAAGCTGAGCATGCCGCGCAGGGGCATATAGTTCAGCATGGCCAGGCCCATGTCCTCGCTGATCGCTTCCTTCGCCGCGTCGCTTTCCTCGGCCGGAGGCGCGAAGACCGCCATCAGCTTGGAGATGAAGGGATCGATCACGGCTTTGGCCCGCGGATCATTCATCACGTCCAGGAAGATGCTGTCCAGGTCATAGTGCCGGGGCAGCTCCACGGTGGATTCCACCTTTACGGTATCGCACAGCGGCAGGTCCCGGGAGGAAGCGCCCACTTCAACGGTGAAGTCGCCGGTTTCCACGTGCCAGTCATGAATGGCTTCATTCCAGTACGCGAACGCGCGCTTGTCCAGGGTGAAGGATACATCCTTGCTTTCGCCGGGCTCCAGCGCCACTTTTTCAAAGCCCTTGAGCTCGCGCACGGGGCGGATGGGGGTGCTTTCCCTGTCGCCCACGTACAGCTGGGCCACGGCCTTGCCAAAGCGCTTGCCGGTGTTGGTCACGGTGACGGTGACGGTCAGGGCATCGGTATCCTTGATTTCCTTTGCGCTCAGGCGCAGGTTAGTATAGGCGAATGTGGTGTAGCTCAGGCCATGGCCGAAGGGGAACAGCACGTCCATATCCTTCTTGTCATAGTAGCGGTAGCCCACGAACACGCCCTCGCGGTATTCGGTGCGGTTGCCCTCGCCGCCGTAGTACAGGTAGGAGGGGTTGTCCTGGAGCTTCAGGGGGAAGGTTTCCGCCAGATGGCCGGAGGGGTTCACGTCGCCGAACAGCACTTTGACCGTGGCGCTGCCCACGTTCTGGCCGCCCAGGTAGGCTTCCAGCACGGCCTTGACCTTGCCGATCCAGGGCATTTCCACGGGAGAGCCGTTGTGCAGCACCACCACGGTGTTGGGGTTCGCCGCGGCTACGGCTTCGATCAGCTTGTTCTGGCAGGCGGGCATTTGCATGTGGGTGCGGTCGTAGCCCTCGGACTCATAGCTGTCCGGCAGGCCCGCGAATACCACGGCCACCTTCGCCGCTTTCGCCGCCTTCACGGCTTCGGCGATCATTTCGTCAGTGGCTTCGTCCTTCGCCACGCTGTAGCCCGGAGCGTAAGCCACGTTCAGGCCCTTGGCCGCTTCCACGGCGCTGGTGGTCTTGAAGGAATTGATGTGGCTGCTGCCGCCGCCCTGGAACCGGGGCTTCGCGGCAAATTCGCCGATGAAGGCGATGGCGTCCGCCTTATTCAGCGGCAGCACATCTCCTTCATTTTTCAGCAGCACCATACAGTCCGCCGCGACCTGGCCGGAAAACGCGTGCTGGGCTTCCTTGTCCCAGGGGGTTTCGGGTTTGGCGTTTTCCTGATAGCGGAAGACGATGTTCAGGATGCGCTCGCAGCACAGATCCACCAGCTTTTCATCCAGCTCGCCCTTCCTGACCGCTTCCACGATCTTGGCGTCGTTGACGCCGCCGGAGGCGGGCATTTCCAGGTCGAGGCCCGCGGCCACGCCCTTGACGCGGTTGGAAACCGCGCCCCAGTCGGACATCACATAGCCCTCGAAGCCCCATTCCTTGCGCAGCACGTCGGTGAGCAGCCAGGGGTTTTCGGAGGCGTACACGCCGTTGACCTTGTTGTAGGAGCACATGACCGTCCAGGGCTGGGCCTCCTTCACGGAGGTTTCAAAGGCGGGGAGGTAGATTTCCCTGAGGGTGCGCCCATCCGCGTCGGAGGAGGAGCTCATGCGGCGGTGCTCCTGGTTATTGGCGGCGAAGTGCTTGATGCTGGTGCCCACGTTTTTGCTCTGCACGCCCTGAATGTAGGCGGCGGACATTTTGCCGGCCAGGAAAGGATCCTCGGAAAAATATTCGAAGTTGCGCCCGCACAGGGGGGAGCGCTTGATGTTCACGGCAGGGCCCAGCACCACGCTGAGCTTTTCGTGCTGGCAGCTTTCGCCGATGGCCTCGCCCATTTTGCCGATCAGCTCCTTGTCAAAGGAAGCGGCGGTGGCGCAGGCGGCGGGATAGCACACGGCCTTGATGCTGTCGTTGATGCCGAGGTGGTCGCCCTCCTCATCCTGCTTGCGCAGGCCGTGGGGCCCGTCGGACACCATCGTGGCGGGGATGCCGAGGCGTTCCACGGGCTTGGTGTGCCAGAAATCCAGGCCGGAGCACAAGCCCGCTTTTTCTTCCAGGGTCATCTGGGCGACCAGGGCTTTTATATCTTTCAATAAAATCAACCTTTCTTCGTTTCAGTCGCCGATAAAAAGTGCATGAGAGAGAACAGTGTTCAGAGTACAGATTATAATGTGCTCATCAATCGGAATCAAAATCGTTCAACAAAATAATCTGAACTCTGTTCACTCATTCCTCATCCCACCGTGCTCAAATCCCACGGCTCATGGATCTTGGGCACGTCGCTGATGAGGCGCTTCGTATAAGGCGCCTGGGGATTGAGGATCACATCCTCGGCCTTGCCGGCTTCCACGAACTTGCCGTGCTCCATGATGTAGATGGAGTCGGAAATGTAGTAGGCCAGGCCGATATCGTGGGTGATGAAGATCACCGTCATGCCCGTTTCGTTGCGCAGGTTCAGCAGCATATCCAGGATGGTGGCGCGGGAGCAGGCGTCGATCATGGAGGTGGGCTCGTCCGCCAGAAGGATGTCGGGCTTCAAGAGGAAGATGCGGGCAATCATCAGGCGCTGCATCTGGCCGCCGGACAGCTCGAAGGGATACTTGTTGGTGAGCTCCTCAAACTTCAGGTTCACAAACGAGCAGGCTTCCTTCATCATGGCGAACTTTTCTTCCTTGGATTTGTTCTTGCCGCCGCGCATGTTGATGCAGTCCAGCAGCACGGAGTCGATCTTGTGGAAGATGTTGTAGCTGGAGAAGGGATCCTGGAAAATGGCCTGAATGCCCTGCCAGTATTCCTTTTTCTTCTGGTTGGTGGAAATGTCGCGGGGCTTGTCCTTGAAGAAGATCTGCCCCTCGGTGGGATCCAGCAGGCCCAGCAGCATTTTGCTCAGGGTGGTTTTGCCGGAGCCGCTTTCGCCCACGATGGAGATCAGCTCGCCCCGGTGGAAGTCAAAGTCCACATGGTCTACGGCCACGGTGGTGGTCTTGCCGGTGTGGAACACGCGGGTGACGCCCCGCCCGCTCAGGCACATGGGTTCCTTGGAGAAGTCCTTGTTCCGGTCCGCGCCGAAGGTGACGCTTTCCCGGGTGTCCTGAATTTCGGTGTTCTTGATGGCTTCATCAGTCTTCACCTTCGTA
The DNA here is from genome assembly GCA_017550745.1 of Clostridia bacterium. GTDB lineage: Bacteria > Bacillota > Clostridia > Christensenellales > Aristaeellaceae > RUG563. The sequence continues at coordinate 45,546 of JAFZOG010000106.1, forward strand.
CACCTCCCTCAGATGTTCTACGGAGTGGCCGCAGCGGTAGAACCGTCCGCCGCCGATGTCCAGCAGCGGCATCTGGTTGAACTTGCAGGCTTCGGTGGCGTAGCGGCAGCGCTCCGCGAAGCGGCAGCCCACGGGGGGATGCTTCAGGTTCGGCGGGGTGCCGGGAATGGCGGTGAGCTTCACATCGCGGGTGCCTTCCTCGGGCACGAGGATGGAGCGCATCAGGCCGCGGGAATAGGGATGGATGGGGTCGAACACCATTTCCTTGGCGGTGCCGCGCTCCACGATCTGGCCCGCGTACATGACCATGATGTCGTCGGTCACGTTATAGAGCAGGGGCAGCTCGTGGGTGATGAAGATCATGGATTTCACCATGCCGTTGGTCAGCATGTCCTTCATCATCTTGATAACCATCTTCTGGCTGGTCACGTCCAGGGCGGAGGAAGGCTCGTCGGCGATGAGCACCTTGGGGTTCAGGATGGTGGACACGGCGATGACCACGCGCTGGCGCATGCCGCCGGAGAGCTCCACGCTGTGCTTATCCAGCGCGTCCACAGGCAGGCCCAGACGGGAGAAGCGCTGCTCCGCCATTTCGCGGATCTGCTTGTTGTCCATGGGCAGCTCGTGGGCGTGGATCACGTCCTCGATGAACTTGCCCACCTTGCGGGTGGGGTTCAGGGCGTTCATGGCCGCCTGGGGGATGTACGCCACGTCGGAGCCCAGCACGGTTTTGCGGATCACGTCCGGATCCATGCCGGTGATGTTTTTGCCGTCGATGATGATATCGCCGCTGGTATAGTGGAGCGGCGGGAAGTAATAGCCCATCAGGCTCAGGGCCAGGGTGGACTTGCCGCAGCCGGATTCGCCCGCGATGCCCAGGCTCTTGCCCTCCTCGATGGTGAGGGAGACGTGATCAACGGAATAAACATCCTCGCCGGTACGGGTAATATACTTGGTCGTCAATTGCCTGACATCCAGCATCAGTTTTGCCATTTTCTCACACCTCCTTAATCACGCAGGGTCGGGTTGAACACCTGGTCCAGGCCGGTATTCATCAGGTTCAGAGAGAAGGAAATCAGGGCGATCATCAGGATGACCGGGAAGTAAGCCCACCAGGCGTTGGAAGAGGTGTACGCGCCGAAGAGCTTGGCCCAGTTCATCATCAGGCCCAGGGTGGGCAGCTCGTTGGGGTTCGGGCCCAGGCCCAGCATGGACAGCTGCGCTTCGGCCAGGATGCCGCTGGATACCTGGAGGATGAAGGCCATGACCACGTAGCTCATGATGTAGGGCAGGATGTCGGTGACCACGATGCGGAACAGGCTGTGGCCGGAGAGCTTGGACAGGTTCACGTGGTCGCGGTTGCGCAGGGAGATGACCTGGGAGCGAACGGAACGGGCCGTCCACACCCAGCTGGTGATGCCGATGATCACGGCGCAGGTGATGATGCCGCGGGATTCCGCGCCCAGGGCAGAATAGATCAGGATCAGCAGCACGAAGCCGGGAATGACGGTGAAGATGTTGGCGATGAACATGAGGATATCATCCACGATGCCGCCAACATAGCCGGCCAGCAGGCCCACGGTCAGGCCGATCAGGGTGGCGATGGAGCCGGCGATCAGGCCGATGATCAGGGAAATGCCGGTGGCCTTGACCAGCTCGGTCAGGGTGTCGCGGCCGAAGTTATCGGTGCCCAGCGGCAGGGTAATGGCGTTGGCCACCTCGTCCACCTTCACGAAATCCGTGCCGGAAACCGTGGAGGAAGCTGCGCCTTCGCCCTCGCCTTTGGTGACGGTCATGATGGCGTCGCTCTCTCCGCTCAGGCTCTTATCCAGGCGCTTCAGGGCATTGCGGGCGGCCTGGGTGGAGAAGCCGGGATACTTCTTTTCCTTGGCGTCGGCGTCGCTGTAGTTCTCTTTCCACAATTCGATCAGCTTTTCCAGATCCTCGTTGGAGGTGGTCACGCCGCCCAGGTCAACGCCCGCGGCGGTCAGGTAATCGATCATGGTCTGCCGGTTCTCGATCGGCAGGGTGGATTCCAGGCGCTTTTCAGCCGCTTCCGGCAGGTCGATGCGGTACGGGGAAGTGTTGTTGGCGTCGTACACGGACACGTAGGTGCCGGGCTCCAGGAAGCCTTTGCCCAGGCCCTGCAGCGGGTCACGGGTGACAAAGTAGGGATAGATCAGCACCGTGAGAAGGATCACCATGAAAATAATGAAGCCCACCAGGAAACGGGGAGAAGTGAATACATTTTTCAGCGTATGTTTCATGTTCCATTCCCCCTTTAATCGAACTGCGCGGCCTTGACACGCGGGTCAATGAACGCGTAGATAATATCGAGCATGAAACTGGCAATCAGCACCATGATCGTAATGATCAGGGTACATGCGGAAATCACCGGATAGTCCGAGGAGTTGATGGCCGCGTACATGGACATGCCCAGGCCGGGATAGCTGAAAATGGTCTCAGCCACCAGCGCGCCGCCCACCATGGAGCCGATGCTCATGGCCAGGCCGGTGACCTGGGGCAGCATGGCGTTGCGGAACACGTAGCGGACGATCTTCTTGTCCTTGATGCCCAGGAAACGGGAATACTTCACGTAGTCCGCGTTCAATTCATAAATGGACATGGAGCGCATACCCACGGCCTGGCCGCCGATGGAAATCAGCACGATGGACCAGAAGGGCAGCTGATAGTGGGCGATGACGGAGGAAATGAACTTCCAGCTGAAGCTGGGGATCATGCCGGGATCAAATGCGCCGTTGACAGGCGCCCATTTGAGCGAAACGGCAAAGACCACCAATAGGATAACCGCCGCGCCAAACGCGGGGATGGCGCTGAAAAACAGCGTGGTCGGCATCAGCACCTTGTCGTAAACGCCGCGCTTGTAGGCAGCCAGCGCGCCCAGCAGGTTGCCCAGCAGCCAGCCTACCAGGATGGCGGGCAGCTGCAGCGCCACCGTCCACCAGATGCCGGAGCCGATGATCTGGATCACGGTCTTCGGATACTGGCTGTAGCTGACGCCGAAGGTGCCGGTAAAGGCGTTCTTCACGAAATCCCAGAACTGACCGAAGATATTTTTATCCAGGCCGAACTGGTGCTGGTAATAAGCCGTCAGTTCCGCGGCCTGCTCCGGCGTCGTGCCGGGGCTGATATTCTTGCCGACGATGGAGTTGACCGGGTCGCCGGGCATCAGCCGGGGCAGGATGAAATTGAGTACGATTGCGGCAATGAAGGTAATGACAAACCAGAAAATCTTCTTTTTGAAGTATTTCTTCATGCCTTTGGTCATTGGCTCTCCCCCCTTTTGAGAAAAAAGCGGCCATGACCCGCGAAATTCAGATCATGGCCGCTGGTTATCTATGGATTATTCGCCAACAAGCTCCAGGTTGTAGAGAGCAGCGATGCCATAGCCGTCCGTGCAGTCCATAGGCGGAATGTTGTTTCCGTCGTCCTTTTCAGGATAGCCGGTCCACACGGTTTCGTTCACAGCGTGGAACACTTCGGGACGATACATCAGGGAGAAGGAAGGAACTTCTTCCAGATAAATCTTGGTGGCTTCGGTGTAGAGGGCCTTGAGTTCATCCGCGTCAGTGGTCAGGGGGATGGCCTTGATGATTTCGTCGATGCGGGCATTGCTGTAGTGGCCGAAGTTGCCGCTCCAGTTGTTGTCAACGCCGATGAATTCAGAGCTCATCAGAGCGCGCACGCGGCTCCAGGGAGCGGCGGGTTCAGCGCCGGCGGGGCTCCACATGAAGATTTCATATTCGGTCTGGGAACCCTTGGTGAACACGGTCTGGTACTGATCCCAGGTGGGGAAGGTGGCGATGATTTCAACGCCGATGTTCTTGCCGGCTTCGGCAACCATGTTCATGGCAGCCTGCCAGTCGGTCCAGCCGTCGGGGCAGCAGGCCTTCAGGCTGATCTTCTGGCCTTCATATTCACGCCAGCCGTCGCCGTCGCTGTCCACGATGCCAACAGAATCCAGCAGGGCCTTAGCGCCTTCGTAGTCCTTGCCGACCCACTGGAGATCCTTCACGGCGTCATGGTCGTACATGGCCTGTTCACCGTCGGTGGGGTTCATGACGGACCGGGGCACATCCGCGAAGGTGGGGCTCTGGTTGGTCATGGCGTTTTCAATGATGTTTTCATAGTCCACAGCCATGGCGATGGCCTTGCGCAGTTCCTTGACCTGCATCACGGGAATGTCCATGTTGTACCACGCGGTGGGCATGGTGGCGCAGATGCCGTAGGGAGCTTCGTCAATGTAGGTCGCGACCGGCAGGCCCTGTTCTTCCCACAGCTTCTGCACGTTGGCGATGAACTGCTGGTCCACGTCGATCTGGCCGGCGGAGAAGGCGATCAGGGTCGCGTCGTTGTCCTTGTAGATGGTGTGGGCAATGTACTTGGGAGCGGGCAGCTTGCCCCACATGGAGGCATCCTGTCCCCAGTAAGCGTCGTTGCGGACGAACGCAACCAGCTGGTCATTGGCAAAGTAGGGGCCATAGGGGCCGGAGAACACCACGTCGGGGGTGGGATCGGTGCGGATGGCGGTGGCGTCGTCATTGTGCTTGGCGCACAGAGCTTCCGCCCAATCCTTCTGCACGATGTAAACGCCGCACAGGAAGTTCAGCACCTGCAGGGGGTTGGCGGGCTGGCCTTCGTCATTCTTCTTGGCCTTGATCACAACAGCGCCGTCCACGGCTTCGATGCCCTCGATATAGGGAGCATAGCCGGTGTAGGTGCCGTTCTGAATCTTGGCGCTGATATCCCAGGTGGCAACCACGTCGTCCGCGGTCACAGGGGTGCCGTCGCTCCACTTGGCAGCGGCCTTGATCTTGAGGGTCAGCTCAGTCAGGTCGTCGTTCCAGGTGTAGTCGCCGTCGGCCAGGAGGGGATACAGCTTGCCGTCCAGGCCATTGTACATATACAGGGTTTCAAACATGGTGGTACGGGAACCACGGGGAGCGGCGGACAGGATCAGGCCGTTGTTCATGTTGTCGCCCAGGGGGTTGTAGCCAACGATGGGATCCCACTGCTGGCCGCCGAAATACAGGGTCTCATTGCGGGGCAGGTCTTTCACTTCTTCAGCGAAAACGCTGAAGGTGCCCAGCAGCATGATGACCGCCAGGAGCATTGCCAGGATTTTCTTGGACATATTGGTTCCTCCTTAAAATATTTGTTAAGGCCGCACAGGCCAAAACGAACGAATGGGAAGGGACAAATCCCCCTGGGACTGGTTTTTTCGGAAAGATTCATAACATTATTGCCAATATTTCCGACATATTATAGTATAGATTCTATGATTCTGTCAATGGCTTTTTTTGAACAATTTTATGAATATTGAGAAAGAAGGAACGGAGGATCAGGGATTAGAGAATGGGGATTAGACGAAAGACAACCCCGTCTGTCATCCTGAGCCGCCACGATACGGATGTGGCGTGCGAAGGACCTCCCTCGTTCTCTGTGAAGTTGCATTTTTACGAAGGAGATTCTTCGCTCGCGCCTATCCGTATAAGGCGCGGCTCAGAATGACAGCCGGAGCTATTGCCTACTGCCTAATCCCTGATCCCTAATCCCTCGTCAAATCCTTCACCCACTTATACTTCCGAAACCGCGCCATCACCCAGGGGATCTTGCCCACCTCATCCAGGCAGGTGCAGGCATACACGGCCAGCACGGGCCAGTGGAACACGAACCCGCCCAGCAGCGCCAGGGGAATGGCGACGCCCCACATGCACACCGCCAGGCTGTACATATCGAACAGCGTGTCGCCCCCGCCGTCCAGCACGCCGTTGATGGTGACGGTGTTCACGCTGCGCCCGATCATGTATACCGCCATAATGACCATCATGCCCGTCAGGTACTGCCGTGCCTCGTCCGTCAGCAGCACCATGCGCACCACCAGCGGCGTCAGCGCCAGCACCACCGCCGTGGACAGGAAGCCGATCACATAGGAGATGTTTTTCAGCTTGATGCCGTAAGCCTTGCCCATGTCCAGCCGTCCCGCGCCCAGCTCGTTGCCCACCATGATGCCCGCGGCGCTGCCGATGCCGTTGCACACGCAGCAGATCAGGTCGCGCACCACCGCCGCCACGGAATTGGCCGCCGCCGCGTCCGCGCCCATATGGCCCATGATGGCGGTGTAAGACGTGAAGCCCACGCCCCAGAACAGCCCGCCGCCCAGCAGGGGCAGGCACTGGCGCCGGAAGTCCGCGCCCAGCTGCTTGTTCCGTTCCATAAATCGGCTCCAGGCCGGGCGGATATAATCCTTCCCGGCGGATACCCACAGGCACAGGCCCAGCTCCGCCACCCGGGCCAGGGTGGTGGCCAGCGCCGCGCCCCGGGCCTGCATTTTCGGCGCGCCCAGCAGGCCGAAGATAAAGATCGCGTTGAGGATGATGTTGATCACCACCGCGCTGGAAGAGATCCAGGCGCTGGGCGTCACGTGGTCGGTCACCTTCATCTCGGTCAGGTAGCACTGGGAAACGCCGGTGATCAGGTAAGAAAAGCCCGCGATGCGCAGATACGCGCTGCCGATCAGGATCAGCGGCTCGTCATGGGTAAAAATGCGCATCAGCAGCTGGGGAACCGCCTCGCACGCGGCGAAAAACAGCAGCGACACCAGCCCGCAGAAGCGCAGCATCATCATGAACAGGCGCTGCAGGGTGGCCGTGTCTTTCTTGCCCCAGTACTGGGCGCCCAGAATCGCCCCGGCCCCGGTGATGGCAAAAAGGAACATGTTCTGCACGAACTGGATCTGCGTCGCAAGGGACACCGCCGTCATTTCGTCCTGGGCAATGCGGCCCAGCATCAGCGCGTCCCCCGCCGCCACCGCCGCCAGCATCAGGCTTTGCAGCGCGATCGGCAGCGCCAGCTTTCCCAGCCGGTCATAAAACACTTTTTTATCCACAGCAGCCGGTTTGATTTCCATGGGCGAACCTCTTTCCTTCGTGTGATGAAGCGAGTATACCAGATATTTCTGCTTCCGTAAATGGTTTTTTACGCAAAAACGGCTATGCGCGATGGCATAGCCGCAGGCTGCCGAAAAACCTCCGGGAGGGGAAGCAGCGAACGTTCATTCCGGCTGGCTCACGCCGCGGGCAAACTCCCGGGCACGCTGCATGGGTTTGGTATCGGCGGGCCCGGATTGCACGGCCAGGTCCGGCATTTCTTTGGGCGGCGTTCCGGCGATCACCTCTCCCGCCGCGCTCATGACCGCCATGGCCATGCGCTCGGCGGTGTCGGGCTCGTAGCGCCGGGCCAGCTCCAGGGCCATATGCTGCCACATGGCCAGCATCCGGCGGGCAAAGCTCTGCTGCCGGAGATTGCGCAGCAGCTCGTCCTTCCTGTTGAAATCCATCATGGACAGCAGCATGGCGCTCTGCTCGGAGAGCTCGGGATTGAACACCCCCGCCCCCAGCAGCTGCAAGGCCAGCTCGTTCTGGGCCATCTTGCTGTAAGCGTTCTGCTTCTGGGCGCCCACCTGGATATCGAACACGGGCTTCCGCCACCCCATATCCAGCCCGGCCAGCGGCGCGTTGGGCTGCAGCACCAGGCCGGAATTGTCGTACCGCACGAATTCATAGGCCGCGTTTTCCCCCAAAATGCGGAAGGTGCGCGGCACGCCGTAGAACTGCCGGATGCGCTCGATCACCTTTTCCAGGATGCGGCTGTAGGCCCGGTAGGTGCCCCGGTTCCCGTCGCGGCTGGTGCGGCCTGCCGCCTCCATCTGGGCCGCGATGCCGCTGGCGGCGGTGACGCCGGAGGTGATGCCGTTGGATACGTCGTGGTTGCCGCAGGTCTGCTTCAGCTCTTCAATCTTGTTGTTCAGGTGCTGCACGTAAATGCCGTCCAGGGGATAATGCTGCACGGGCACCATGTCCGTGTCGCTGAGGCCCCCCTCCACCTCGATCACCGGGCAGGTGAAATCCAGGAACTGCTCCAGGTTGATGGCGGAATCCCGGCGGCGGAAATAGCGGGGAATGGCCCCGGCCCGGGCGTTGATGGTAATGGCCTGGCTGAGCAGGTCGATTTCCTCCTGGGTGTCCTTTCCCAGGTCGATGTAGCCCCAGCCCGCGGGGCTCTCCTTCTGGGGAAACAGCACGTCCAGCACGAAGGGGTATTCCCCGTCCGCGTACCAGCCCCGGCCCTGCAGGGCGGGGTCATCCTCGCTGGCATACAGCACCGTGTCCCCCACGAACTTGCAGTATTGCAGCAGCTTTGTCCCGCCCTCATAGGTGTGGTAATACCAGTCCACCACCATGGCCTTGTCCGCCTTGCCGGAAACGTCCTCCGAGCGGTACTGGGGCAGGGTGAAATCCGCCTGCAGGCCGGCGTCTTTCAGCTGGGGATAGCGCTGCACCAGCGTTTCCCGGTCCAGCACCGAGACCAGAAACACATTCCGGCTCTGCTGAATGTCCTCGATCCCCGGCTCCCAGAACAGATTGGCCAGGTCCACTCCGCACACCGTCACGTCCCCCAGGCCGTTCAGCTTCCCGCTGTCCCAGTAAACGGCGTACACCGCCGTGCCGTGCTTGTTCTTCTCCCACGCCTGCTTGCTGTATACCTCCTCGAAGCGGTTCTGTTCCAGCACCACCGGCAGGATGCTGGTCAGGCGCCGGGCTTCTTCCTCGTCCCCCTCTTCCCTGGGCAGGATGACCGGCTCGGGGTAAGCGTCCATCATGTCGGAATGCTTGCCCATGATCACGTTCACCAGCCATTTGGCGGATCGTTTGGCGGCATTGGGGTTGCCCTGCTCCTGCATGGTATCCCAGGCGTGGCCCTTCCACCATTGCTCGTCGGCGACCAGCCGGGCTTCCAGGCGGGCCTTTCCCGCCTTATACTTCTTCAGGGTCTTCGCCGCCTCCAGTATCCTTTCCCGGGTCATCTTCCTGGGGATTGCTTGTTCCATCATTTTCTTTTCCTCCTGAATTGGTTCAGCGGGTCAAAGCCCGCGTACGCTGCTTTCTGTGAAACGCTGGGCCGGATGGGATTGGTCATGCAGAAATAACGCCATTCGTCGGCCGCGTGATCCTCCTGGCTGCTGTCCAGATCCTCCGCGGCGCGGGGGTCGTAGCACAGCAGCGGCACCGTGCGGATGAACGCCCGGCAGGTATTGAACACATACATCATGGGGCAGCCGTTTTCGTCAAAGGCCAGCCGGTAATGGCACTGCATCCAGCCGGGAATGCGGTCGTTGTTGCCCTTCTCGAAATACACCCGGCGCTTCACCGCCGCGTCGTAACGGCTTACCCCGCTTTCCTCCCCCGCCCAGATGCTGGGATCGGCCACCCCCCGGATCGTTTTCCCTTTCAGCCATGGATGCTCCTGTTCCATCCGGGCGATCTCGGAGAAGATTTTGTCATCCACCCACTTGACGCCCTCGTTGGGGATATCGCGCCCGTCCTGATCCTTCCGGCAGCCGTACAGCTCCAGGATGCGGTAAATCACCCCGTCAAAGTCCACCGCCCACCAGGCGCAGGAGAAGGGCCTGGCGTATCCCCAGTCGAAGGACCGGAAGATCTTCCAACCCGGAGGCGGGTCGAAGGGGGCGATCACGTGGGTGAATTTTCTGTCCAGGTAATGGGCCGGATCATCGGTGAATTCTTCAAAGAACTGCCCCTCGTAAATGTCCCAGTTGCCGTACAGCCAGGCGTCCCGCAGCTTGGGCGGCAGGGCTTTCAGCTGCTCGATGTAATCCGGCTGCTGACGCATGAGGGCGGCGTTGTCCGTCAGCAGGGACTGGATGAACACATAATCCTCCGGGTTTTCCCCCTCCCGGAACTTCCGCTCCTTTAAGCGCTTGATATACTGATGCCCCTTTCCCCCGGGGTTGCAGGTCATGTACAGGCGCTTGGGAAAGCCGTTGACCCCGCGCACGCAGGCGGCGATGGTTTTGATCTGGTACTCCGTCATCTGCGTGGCCTCGTCGATGCAGATCACGTCGTATTCGTGGCCCTGGATGTTCAGCAGGTCGTCGTCCCCGGCGCAGTACATGAACTTGATGGCGCTGCCGTTTGGGAAGCGGAACGCATGCTCTGTGCCGTTATAACTGGCGAAGCGGTACAGCAGGGTTTTCAGCGGGTTGATGTGGTTGGCCAGCAGCTCCGGATAGCTCCTGCGCATGATCAAAACCCGGATGCCGGGATACCTGCAGCACAGCAGAACCGCCTTCCACCGCACCGCCCAGCTCTTTCCCCCGCCCCGGGCCCCGCCGAAGATCACGTATTTCTGCTTTGCCAGGAAAAACAGCTTTTGCCGCGGGGTGGGAGGGGGCATTTTGATCGTGCGGCGGGCGGCGGGCGGCAAAAGGAGGTTTTCGCTTTTTCCGTTTCCCGGCGGATCGGAAAGCGCGCCGGAGATTCCTCCCGGCTCCTCCTCCCTCATTCCGCCAGCTCCTCCGTCTCCCTGTCCATCACGACCCCCAGGCCGCCGCCCGCTTCCTGCTGTTCCTTACGTTCCTCCAGGGATTGCTTGCGGCGCATGAGGGCGATTTTTTCTTCCTCGTCCCTGGCCATGATGCCGGAGAGCATCATCCGGGTCTCCGCCTGCTTGCCGATCGCCGCCACGATGTGGTTCAGGTTGTCCGCCCAGGTCTTTTTGTCCGTCAGGGTCTCGCCGCTCCTTTCGCCCTCCAGGTAAGCGGAAAAGGCTTTTGCCGCCAGCAGCAGGGCTTTTTCCAGCTCATCCGACGCCGCCAGCAGCTTGCACAGTTCCCGCGCCTTCTTGTTGACTGCCTTCACCGCTGCTTTTCTGAACGCCTGATCCTCGATGGACGCCCGCGCCTGGGACCATTTCTCCTTCCTTGCCCAGGATGTCAGGGTGGAATATCCGATTCCCGTTTCCTCCGACAGTGCTTTCAGCGTCATATTTCCGCTCAGATACCGCTGCTTCGCTTTCAGTTTATCTGCTTCCGAACACAATTCTGTTCACCTCCAGGCTCCATCTTCCCAGAAAACGGTCACAAAAGAGAGTCCCCCTTTTCCTCGTCCTCCCGGTAGGTTTGCATCACTGCCCGGTACATTTCGCAGTTCTCATACTTGAAGCAGCAGAACAGGGTGTAGTGCAGCTTCTTTTCGCTGGGCCTGCCGAACACGATCTTGGCCCGCGTGTCCGGGATCAGGCTTTCGCAGGTGATCGCTTCCCTGGTGTGATAGGCAAAAAAGGGACATTTCGCGTCCCGGTCGTTCAGCTTTCCGTTCATACAGGCTGCCCTCCGTCCATCGAAAGTTTGATTTGTAAACAGTATAATTTATAAATCAAACTTTGTCAAGAGGAATTGTTTCATTTTTAAACTTTTTTATTATAACATACAGCTTCGGCCTTCATAGCCTGCTTCCTCAGGCGGAATTGACGGTTGACTTACCTATTCATCATGTAGTAAAATAGGTATAAAGAAAGGCGGTATGCGGGATGATCACAACCAAAGGGCGGTACGCGCTGCGCGTGATGATCGATTTGGCGGAGCACAGCGGGGAAAAGTTTGTGCCATTGAAGGACATCGCACAGCGGCAGATGATTTCCAAAAAGTATCTGGAAATCATCGTCAAGGACCTGGTCAAAGGGAAGATGGTGGTAGGCGCCAGCGGCAAGGGCGGCGGATACCGCCTGGCCCGAAAGCCGGAAGAATATCCCGTGGGCGAGATCATTGAGCTGATGGAAGGCACCCTGGCGACGGTGGCTTGCCTGGAAAACGGCGCGCTGCCCTGTCCGCGGGCGGAAATGTGCGAAACGCTGCCCTTGTGGAAAGAGTACTATCAGTTGGTCCATGATTTCCTGTACAGCAAAAACTTAAGCTCCCTGATCGGGAAAAAGGTGGATCCCGTCCCATGACGGCAGAAGGAAGAACCCCCGAAGGAACGAAAGCCCGTGTATTCCTTCGGGGGTATGTTTTTTTCTGTCACAGCTTTTTGATCCCGCTGACCTTGATGCCTTTTCTCAGCTCCGCTTCCTCCTTCAGGTCCTCCGGATCGATCTTTCGGTCGCGGTAGTAGAATTCCATATCTTTTTCGCCGATTTCCCGCAGCACGCGGCAGGGATTGCCCACGGCGATCACATTGGCAGGAATATCCTTCACCACCACGCTGCCCGCGCCGATCACGCTGTTCTCTCCGATGGTGACGCCGGGGCAGATGGTCACGTTCTCCCCGATCCACACGTTGTCGCAGATGGTGACAGGGTCGGTGTACATGTACTCCCGCATATCCGGGCGGATGGGATGGCCTACTGTAGCGATGGTGACCGCCGGGCCGAACAGTACGTTTTTCCCCACGGTGATCATGCCGTCATCCACAAAATTGCAGTTGAAATTCACATAGGTGCCTTCACCCATGATAATATGCCTGCCATAGCAGAAATAGAAAGGAGGTTCGATCCATGCGTCCCCGCTGGAGGGATGCAGCATTTCCTTCTGGATACGCAGGCGTTCCTCCAGGGTGTCCGGGGTAGTAGCATTGAAGGCGATCATCCGTTTCTTTGCCTCGTCCCGCTCCTGCGGCATTCCTTCGCACATATCGGTGAACAGTTTGCCCGCCATGATCCGCTCGTGCATATTCATCGATTTTCTCCCCTTTCATTTTTTCATCATCTCACGCATCGCGATGTTTTTTTCCCGCAGTTCGAGGCGTTTTGCTTTGCGCAGCGCTTTCTTCCTCTGCCTGCCTTCCGACACCCAGTTGCGCATCAGCGCGAAGGCGGACACGTCCCTGTTTCGCTCATTCAGCTTTTCCTGTACCTGATTCATACATTTTCCTCCTTTATCATATGACCGTTCAGCATAAGCGTCAAGCAGTATTTCCGGAAATGCCCGCCCGTTCCCTGAAACAGGCGGGGCGGCGGAACAAATGACCTGGCAGCATCTGTTCCGTTCGTGTTCAGGATAACACAATTTCCTTGCTTTTGCTTTCACAACAGGCTATAATACTATAACAATCGTATTTTTCAGGAGGCTGGGATGGACGGAATCAAGGTGCGGATGGAAGGGTTCAGGGTGCGGGCGGACGGCTCGGAGGATGTGAACTACAACGCCCCGGATTTCCCGGTGCGCTCGGGCTATTCCTGCCTCGCGATCTTTCCGGGATTTTCCGCTGGATGCCACTGGCACAGGGATTTTGAAACGCTCCTGGCGGTGGACAATGACATGAACTATCAGGTGAACGGGGTACGTGTGCCGCTGCGGAAAGGAGACGCCATTTTCGTCAACAGCGGGCGGCTGCATTTCGGCTATTCTGAAAAGGGCCGGGAATGCCATTACGGGTACGCGGTGTTTCATCCCAAATTCCTGGGATACAATTCGGTGATCGTGTCGATTCTGGAGCATATGGAAAGCGACGGCAGCCCGGATTATTTTCTTTTCACGCCGGAGGACGGGGATGGCCCCGCTGTTATCGAGGCCATCCGTTTCATCTGCGGCCACGGCACGGTTCAGGAGGCGCTGGCTGTCCAATCCGCCTGCGCCGGGCTGCTGAACCGTGTTTACCGGCGCAGTGCCTCCGCTGCCCTGACCCCCGACCCGGACTGGGCCATCATCCGCGCGATGACCGGATATATCCAGGCACATTATCAGGAAACCATGAAATTGGAAATGATCGCGGAAGCAGGCGCGGTCTGCCGCAGCCGGTGCTGTGAGCTGTTCAGACGTAAGCTGGGCGTATCGCCGCTGGTGTACGTCAACCGTTACCGTCTGGAAAAAGCCTGTAGCCTGCTGCGGGACGGAAAAAGTATCACGGAGTCTGGTTTTGCGTCCGGCTTCCAGAGCGCCAGCTATTTTTCCGAGACCTTCCGGAAGTTTTATGGCTGTACGCCATCGGATTATATCCGCAAAATCGGGGATAGGCTGGCGTTCCCGAAAACTTAACAGTTGTTCATCCCTGCTGTGTATGTTATAATGAGGTGTTTTCTGATAAAGGGGGCGAAGCCATGCTTCTTTTCGACACCCATGCCGACACGCTGTACACACGGTTCCAAAGGCCCCAAGCGGATTTTGACATCACCCCGGACAGGCTGCGGCAGGGGGGCGTGACGGTGCAGACCATGGCGCTGTTCGTGGGCGGCAGCCCGGAGCTGAAGCGCGTGGATGAAACCTTCGCCGGCGCGCTGAAGGAAGGCGCGCAATGGGAAGCGCAGGGCATCCGGCGCCTGGACGATTACCGGGACTGTACGGAAGGAGAGGTTGCTTTCATCTATTCCGTGGAGGGCTGCGACCTGCTGGACAACAGCCTGGCTCTGCTCTCCGCGTGGCGCGGGATGGGCGTGCGCATGGCGGCGCTGACCTGGAATTATGAAAACTGTGTGGGCGTTCCCGCCATCATGGACCAGGACGCGGGCTTAAAGCCTTTCGGGAAGGAAGCCGCCAGGGAAATGGCGCGCCTGGGCATCGCTCCGGATACCTCGCATCTGAGCCAGCGCGGGTTTTATGACCTGCTGGACATGGGCATCGTTCCGCTGGCTTCCCATTCCTGCTGCGGGGCGCTGTGCTGTCATTTCCGGAACCTGACGGACCATCAGCTGAAGGCCCTGTTCCAGGCAGGCGGCTATGTGGGCATCAACTTCTGCCCCGAGTTTTTAAGGCAGGACAGGGAAGCCGACCTGGACTCCGTCTGCGACCACGTGATCCATGTGATGGAGCTGGGGGGCGCGGGCCACGTGGGCTTCGGCTCCGATTTTGACGGCATCGACGCAAAGCCCCAGGGCTTGTCCGGCCCCCAGGATTTTCCCGCCTTATTGAACGCCCTGCGCCGCCGGGGACTCAGCGAGGAAGAAATCGCGGACGTGGCGGGACGAAACCTGCTGGCCTATTACGACAGAATCGACCCAAGAACGAAAGGATAATCATTATGCTGGGCATCATCGGCGCGATGGACAAGGAGATCCGGGATCTATTGCAGAATATGCGGGACATTCAGGAACAGCAGACCGGCTATGCCCGTTATTTCGTGGGCACGCTGCACGGCCTGCGTCTCTGCGTGGCCCGGTGCGGCATCGGCAAGGTGCACGCGGCGCTGTGCTGCCAGGGGATGCTGCTGGCCCACCCTGAAATCAAAGCGGTATTGAACATCGGCGTGGCGGGCGCGCTGCGGCCGGGGCTTGGCATTGGCGACATCGTGATCGCCCGCAGCGCGGTGCAGCACGATATGGACACCACGCCCATCGGCGACCCCCTGGGGATGATCTCCGGTCCGAACATTGTGCATATTCCCTGCGACGAGGCGCTTTCCGCCCTGCTGCAAAAGGCCGCGGAGGAAGCGAATTTACGCACCGAGCACGCCGCCGTCGCCACCGGCGACCAGTTCATCGTCGGCACGGAAAAGAAAAACTTCCTCTCCGACACCTTCGGCGCCGCCGCCTGCGATATGGAAGGCGGGGCCATCGCCCAATGCTGCTATGAGATGAACGTGCCCTACGCCGCCCTCCGCGCCATCTCGGACACCCGCGACGGGGACGGGCGCGAGTACATGGAAAAAGCGCTGTTCGCCTGCGGGCAGGAGCAAAAGCTGGTGCGCCATTTCCTGCCCCTGTACGCCGGATGGGAGGAAAAGCACAATGGATAAATGGGATGTACGGTTTATGGAAATGGCCCGGCTGGTGTCCGCCTGGACCAGCTGCTTCGCCCCGGGGCGGGCCATCGGCGCGGTGATCGTGAAGGACAAGCGCATCATGACCACCGGCTACAACGGCGCGCCTGCCGGGATGAAGACCTGCAAGGAAAGGGGCGAATGCCTGCGCCGCAGGCTGGGCATCGAAAGCGGCACCCGGGCCGAGGTCTGCTATGCCGCCCACGCCGAGCAGAACGCCATTCTGCAGGCCGCGAAGCTGGGCATCAGCATCGACGGAGCCACCCTCTACTGCACCCACCAGCCCTGCTCCATCTGCGCCAAGATGATCGTGAACGCGGGCATCCGCCGGGTGGTCTACGAACAGGGCTACCCCGATCCCTTTACCCTGGAAATCTTCGGGGAAACGGGCGTGAAACTGGAAAAATACGAGCCCGCAACGGAAGCCCTTTGAAACAGGAGGTTCTCATGAAACGCGCATTTTGTTTCTTTTTGCCGCTCCTGCTGATTTGCGGAGCCGTCCTGCCCGCCCTGGCGGCGGACATCCCCAACCCCATCCCGGTCGTGGCCAAAGCGGATCGGACGCCCACCACCAAGGGCGTGCATCACTACATGCTCATCTGTGTGGACTCCTGGGACGCGAAAGCCTCCTTTGACAAGAAGCAGTGGGGGAACCATACCGACGGCCTCATCCTGGTGACCGTGGACGAAAACGCCCGGCGCGTGATGCTGACCAGCTTCATCCGGGACATGCTCATCCAGCGCCCGGACGGCAAGTTCGGCCGCATCAACAATTTCCTGGACACGGGAGGCTGGTGCAACGAAAACGGGAAAACCTACAACGAGGGCTTCCAGGCGCTGGTGGAAACCATCAACGGCCACTTTGACCTGAACATCGAAAAATTCATCGTGATGGATTTCAAGCAGGTGGAAAACATCATCAACGCCGTGGGCGGGGTGGATATCACCATCACCAACCGCGAGGCCACCTATCTGAAGCGCTATTCCATTTCCAGCGCCTCCACCACGCCCTCCATCACAGAAGGCCGGGGCGGCACGTATCATTTTTCCGGCCACGCGGCGGTGATCTATATGCGCATCCGCAAGATCGAAACCGCGGAATACGTCCACGCGGACGGAAAAACCTACTCCGACCACCAGGACTACGGCCGCACCTACCGGGACCGCATGGTGCTCACCGCCATCGCCGAAAGCCTGCAGAACATCACCTATGACGGCGCCCTGCAGCTGCTGGACGTGATCCTTTCCAACATCGTGTACACCAACATGACCATCGACGACATGATCGCCGCGGTGGATCTGGCCATGGCGCTGAAGGAAACCCCGGTGGAAAACATCCGGATGCCGGTCAGCAACCCTTCCAAGCAGAAGGACAGCGGGGAATGGTACGAGATCTCGCCCACCATCGAAAGCTACAACAAAAACAATTTCAGCTACTGCGAATTCGCCTACGACGGCATGGCCACCAAGCAGGTGAATTATGAATTGAACCGCCAGGCGCTCCACGAATTCCTGACCGACAATTTTGTGGTGGTGGACGACGAATGAGCTTTCAGGCGATCATTTTCGATATGGACGGGCTGCTGATGGACAGCGAGCGGGTGGGCCTGGACGTGATGCGCGAATGCGGCCTGCTGCAGGGCTTCGATATTCCCGCCGACGTTGTGCGCCAGACCATCGGCTCCAACGAGCAGTCCTGCGGCGAATATTACCGCCGGTTCTTCCCCGCGCTGGATACGGCCAGGCTGTTTCTGGATTTCACGGACGCCATGCGCGCCATGGCGCGGCAGGGAAAAATCCCCCTGAAAAAAGGGGCGGGGGAACTGCTTATGGAAGGGAAGCGCCGGAATATCCCCATGGCCGTGGCCTCCTCCAGCGACCGGGAAACCATCGGGACGTATCTGGATTCCGTGGGCGTCATTTCGTATTTTGACGCCCTGATCACCGGCAGCGGCCTCCCCTCCAAGCCCGCGCCGGACATTTTTTTGACAGCGGCGGCGGCGCTGAACGCGGAAAAAGAAAAATGCCTGGTGCTGGAAGACTCCATCAACGGCATTCGGGCGGGCCGGGCGGCGGGCATGGCCGTGGGGATGGTGCCGGACATGTTTCCGTATACGGAAGCGCTGGCCCCTTATGTGGATTACCTGCTGCCGGACTTATCCGCGGCCCTTCCGCTGCTTGCCTTATGAACGCGGCCATCGTGTGCGTGGGGCGGCTGAAGGAAAAATACTTCTCAGCCGCCGCGGAGGAATACTTGAAGCGCCTGGCCCGCTACGGGCGCTTTGAGCTCGTTGAACTGCCCGACCTGCCCGAGCCCGCCAACGCTTCCGACGCCGACCGGCGCCAGGTGACGGAAAAGGAGGGCGAAAGCATCCAAAGCCGCCTCAAAGCCAATGATTATGTGGTGGCCATGTGCATTGACGGCCCCCAGGTTTCCAGCGAAGATTTCGCCCGGAAAATCGCAGATAACGACCGGCGCGGCACGCGCCTGGTGTTCGTCATCGGCGGCAGCCTGGGCCTCTCCCCCGCCGTGGTCAGGCGGGCGGACGAAAAGCTGTCCCTGTCAAAAATGACCTTTCCCCACCAGCTTGCCCGCGTCCTGCTCCTGGAGCAGATTTACCGCGGCTGCAAGATCAACGCCGGGGAGAGGTATCATAAATGAACGGCCCGGGGATTTGCCGCGCCCGGGCATGGAACGAATGAAACGAGAGGTGACACACATATGCTGAGGCTCAGGCCGTATAAAGCCTGCGACGCTTCCGCGATTGTTTCCTGGATCGGTGATGAAACGGCATTTAGAAAATGGTGCGCGGACCGGTTTGACCATTATCCCATCACAGCGGAGGACATCAACCGCCATTACGAGGCGCTGGCCGATTCCGACAGCTTTTATCAGATGACCGCTTTTGACGAAACGGGCGCCGTCGGGCATATGATCATGCGGTTTACGGATGAACAGAAATCCGTCCTCCGCTTCGGTTTCGTGATCGTGGACAGCAAAAAGCGCGGCATGGGGTACGGAAAGCAGATGCTGCGCCTGGCCATCCAATACGCCTTTGACATCCTGAAAGCGGATCGGATCACGCTGGGAGTGTTTGAAAACAACGCCTCCGCCTATCATTGCTACAAAGCCGCGGGCTTTTGTGACGTCAAGCTGGAAAAGCCGGAATACTACCATATCATGAACCAGGACTGGAAATGCCTGGAGCTTATGCTGGACAGGCCCTCCAAGGCGGATGAAATCAGCGTCCGAAGCGAGCGGATCGCCCCCGGCGAATACATTAATTTTCTAAAGCGCACCGACCTGGGCTCCCAGTATCCGAAGGAGCGCTTTGAGGAAAGGATTGCCAGGCTGGTGCAGACCGTTTCCGTCAGCCTGGCCGCGCGGAACGGGGAGGGGATGCTGGTGGGCGTCCTCTTCGGCGTGACGGATTTTGCTTACTGGCTGTTCGTCACCGACCTGGGCGTGGCCCGGGACTATGAGCGCCGGGGCATCGGCAAGCGGCTGATGCAAACGGCCCTTCGCCTGGCAGGCGGCGAAAAGAACATCGCGGTCTATCTGGCGGCGCATGAAAAGGCTATTCCCTTCTATGAAAAGCTGGGCATGAAGCGATCCGAAAACGTGATGCAGTACAACCACGTGGAGTGGACGGAGTTCACCGTGGAGTGATCCTCCCCGCGGCGCATCCGCCGGCGCACGAAGCGGTTGCATCCGAAAAAAACGACACCCGCAAAGGAGGAAAACACGACAATGGCCGTCACATTTCGCCGGGAAGAGGAAAAAGACTATCGCGCGGTGGAAAACATGGTGCGGGAATCCTTCTGGAACGTTTACCATCCCGGCTGCAAGGAGCATTACGTGCTGCGCTGCCTGCGGAACGACCCGGCGTTCGTGAAGGAGCTGGACATCCTGATGGAAAAGGATGGGGAGCTGATCGGGCAGAACATGTTCATGCGCGCCGTTATCCGGGCCGACGACGGGCGGGACATTCCCATCATGACCATGGGCCCCATCTGCGTTTCGCAGGCATACAAGCGGCAGGGCTACGGCAAAATGCTGCTGGACTATTCCCTGGAAAAAGCGAAGGAAGCGGGCTGCCCGGCCCTGTGCTTTGAGGGGAACATCCGGTTTTACGGCAAGAGCGGCTTTACGTATGCAAGCAATTTCGGCATCCGCTACCACGGTCTGCCGGAAGGGGCGGACGCCTCCTTTTTCCTGTGCCGGGAACTGGTTCCCGGTTATCTGAAGGGCGTCACCGGCGTATACGCCCCGCCGGAGGGCTACTTCTGCGCGGATCGGAATCCGGCGGATTTTGAAGCGTATGAGGCGCAGTTCCCCCCGAAGGAAAAACTGGTGCTGCCGGGACAGTTGAGGTAAAAAATATGAATTACAAAGTCATTGATCCGGAGCGGTATTACCGCAAAGGCGTATACCGCCATTTCACCCAGGACTGCAAATGCTCCACCTCCATGACCGCCCGGATCGACGTGACGGCGCTGAAGGAATACGGCAAAAAGACGGGCACGAAGTTTTACATCAACTTCCTTTACCTCCTGTCGAAAACGCTGAATTCCCGGGAGGATTACAGAATGGGCTATCTGTGGCAGACCGACGAGCTGATCTGCTACGACCAAATCAACCCGACCCAGTACGTGTTCCATGAGGACACGGAAACCTGCTCGCCGGTATACACCGAGTATCAGGAAGATTATCAGGCTTTTTACCGCTCTGCCCTCAGCGACCTGGAGCAGGCGAAGCTGACCCGGGAATACGGCCTGGACGCCAAGCGCCATCCCAATTGGTTCGACGCCTCCTATATTTCCTGGCTGTCCTATGATTCCCTGAACATCGAGCTGCCGGACGGGTATCTGTTCTTCGCGCCGATCGTCAACTGGGGAAAATACCGCGAGGAAAACGGCCGGCTGATGATGCCGGTCACCGTGCGGCTCAACCACGCGGTTGCGGACGGATACCTGGTGGCGAACGTGTTCCGGCTGTTGCAAAAGGAAATCGAAGCCTTCTGTAAGGAAAAGCCGTAACGGCCGGCAGGGGACAAATACGCAAACAAACGCCGCGGGTCCGAATGAACAGGACCCGCGGCGCTTTTCAATCAGCCGTTAATATTTCTGCCTCTCTTCCAAGGGCACTTCGTCTTCCGCAACTTCCAATAAGCCGGCGTCCACCCACATGCTGTTCCCGCATACATTGCAGACCACCTGGAACTGCATCTCCTTGTACCATTGCTGCCTGTCAGCGTCATAAATATACCCGGAAACCTGCATGATCTGCTGTCCGTTTTCGTCGATCGCTTCATCGTACTGATGCTCCATCCCCTCGTTGGAAATCGGTTCGCCGCTTGCCGTCTTTTCTCCGCAGGCTTCGCAGTAGGTGTCGCCGGTATAGCCCGGCCCCCCGCAGGTGGCAGGCTTTGCGTCCCGCACGGCAAACGGGCCGATGTGGTTGCCGGCGTCCACCTCGGTCATGAGGGTATCGCGGCTGAGCTCTTCTCCACATCCCTCGCAATAGACCACCAGATCCATGCTGCCGTTATGCCTGCAGTCCGCGGCCACTTCGTTTTCAACCGCCGCGTTCCCGGGGGTATGGGTGTGCCCCGCGGGCAGCGCCGGATTGTCAGGGAGAGGAGGCGCGGGGGTTACAGCGGGCGGAACGGGCGCGGGGGCCACAGTAGACAGCTTGGGAATGGCCCGGGTCTCCACGTGGCTGCTGTCGTTGTTGCATACGCGCGTTTCCGTGCCCTCGGCGGCGGCGGTGGCGGGCACGGTGACAGTCCAGTCGCCCCAATCGTGGCCGGTGGCGGGGATAGTTTGCCGGTTCACAAACACCGTGCCGCATTCCGGGCAGTACTGCCCGTCGGTCAGGCCGGGTTCGGTGCAGGTGGCCGGATAGCCCCCGATGGCCTCATAGCGGTGTCCCATGGGCGCGGTGTCCACATGCTTGCTTTCCAGCAGTTCCCCGCACACCTGGCAGCGGACCGCCAGGTCATAGCTGCCGCCCTCCGTGCAGGAGGAGGCCACGGCGTTTTCCGTTTTCTGCCCGCCGGGCTTGTGGCCGTTCTCCCGGCATTTCTGTTTGTTTTCCTCGGTCAAAGAAAGATCGTAGGTGCCGTCCGCATTTTTCTTTACAGTGACAAAATTTACCGCATAATCAGAGTACGTTTTGAAACTGCCGGATTCTAATATACTCTTAACACCCTTTATCGTGTCATCAGCAACATACCTACTGCGTGTATCAACAACATGACGCTCCACAATCAGCGCGTATATAATCGAATCCATATTTTCTTCAACTGTCTGTGCGTATTGCTGCAGCGAAGGATCATCCAGAACAGCTTTCAATCCTTTCAAGAGGTTATTCGTAAGTCCTTCACCACTCAAGTAAGAAAAAAAATCATTGACTTTGTTATAATACATATTACGCTGAAGGAACGTGGGATTACTGACGTTTAGCGCCATTTTCACGGCATCCTCGAGTGAGATAGGTTCAAGATATGGGAAGTCTTGGATCCCCGCGAAAGCGTTAATATCATTTCCCAGCTTCATCGTGTTAAATATCCACTCTTGCCCTACGTCCTGGAGCCTCTCCTTCACGGGGTCATAGCCTAAAGCCACTAAAAGCGTTTTCATGAACTGTCCGCCAGTGACCGTTTCGTCGGGACCAAATTGTCCATCCCCATACCCGGCCACTATCCCTTGCTGTTCACAAAATGCAATGTACCCATCGGCCCACTCATTAGCATCTGATGTCCAATTGTCTTGTGATCCCGATTTTGACGCGTCATCCTTTGCCAGTAACCACCCAGCAATATTAAATGCTTCATCACGTTGAAGAATATCATCGGGATTAAAGTCGGAATCTTCCCCCGTGATGACTCCTACCAGCTTAAGCAAAGAGATGGCATCCTCATAATTTTGTTTCTCAAAATCCTCAAAGCTCAAAGCCTTCGCCCTTTGGAACGGCGAATTCGGGAAGCCCGCCTCGCCCGCCAGCAGGCACAGGGCCAGCAATACCGCCATCCAACGCCTCACGTTTCTGTTCATACCCTTTCTTCCTTCATTTTTTTTGCGTCCGCTTTTTCACATTGACCTGCGCAGGATAGATCATAGAACGCCGCGCGCCCGCCCGAAATGGGGCAGGCGCGGCTTCATATGCGGGCAGGATCAGAACTGCTGCATCTCTTCGATATACTGTTTCAGCTCGGTAATGGGAATGCGCTTCTGTTCCATGGTGTCGCGGTCGCGGACGGTGACGGTGCCGGTTTCCTCGGTTTCAAAGTCCACCGTAATACACACCGGGGTGCCCACCTCGTCCTGGCGGCGGTAGCGCTTGCCGATGGAGCCGGTCTCGTCGTAATCCACCAGGAAATACTTGCTCAGGTCTTCGTGGATCTGGCTGGCCAGGCCGCCCAGCTTGTTCTTCTGCAGGGGCAGCACGGCGGCCTTGAAGGGCGCCAGGGCGGGATGCAGGTGCAGCACCGTGCGCACGTCGCCGCCCTCCAGCTCTTCTTCCTCATAGGCGTTGCACAGGAAGGCCAGGGCCACCCGGTCCGCGCCCAGGGAGGGCTCGATGACATAGGGGATATACCGCTCGTTGGTCACGGGGTCGATGTATTCCATGGACTCGCCGGAGGTATTTTGATGCTGGGTCAGGTCGTAGTCCGTGCGGTCCGCGATGCCCCACAGCTCGCCCCAGCCGAAGGGGAACAGGTATTCAAAGTCCGTGGTGGCCTTGGAATAGAAGGCCAGCTCTTCCTTGCTGTGGTCCCGCAGCCGCAGGCATTCTTCCTTGATGCCCAGTTTCAGCAGCCAGTCGCGGCAGTAGCCCCGCCAGTAGTCGAACCATTCCAGGTCGGTGCCGGGCTTGCAGAAGAATTCCAGCTCCATCTGCTCAAACTCGCGGATGCGGAAGATGAAGTTGCCGGGGGTGATTTCGTTGCGGAAGCTCTTGCCCACCTGGGCCACGCCCATGGGCAGCTTTCGGCGGGTGGCGCGGACGATGTTCTTGAAGTTCACGAAAATGCCCTGGGCGGTTTCGGGGCGCAGGTAGATTTCATTGGCGCTGTCCTCGGTGACGCCCTGGTGGGTCTTGAACATGAGGTTGAACTTGCGGATGCCGGTAAAGTCCTTCTTGCCGCAGGTGGGGCAGACGATGTCATGCTCGGCGATGAAGGATTCATACTGCTCGTTGGTCCAGCCGTCGGCCTGGATCTCCTGGCCGTGCTCCTTGCCCCAGTCCTCGATCAGCTTGTCGGCGCGGAAGCGGGCCTTGCAGGCGCGGCAGTCCATCAGCGGGTCGTTGAAGGTGCCCACGTGGCCGGAGGCCACCCACACCATGCGGTTCATCAGGATCGCGCTGTCCAGGCCCACGTTGTATTTGCTTTCCTGAACGAACTTTTTGAGCCAGGCTTTTTTCACGTTGTTTTTAAATTCCACGCCCAGGGGGCCGTAGTCCCAGCTGTTGGCCAGGCCGCCGTAAATTTCGCTGCCGGGAAAAATAAAGCCGCGCACCTTGCACAGGGCCACCAGCTTATCCATCGTCAATTGAGCCATCGTTTCATCATCCTTCCTGAAAATGTACGCTTCATTATCGCCGTTTCCAGCGCGTTTGTCAAGCAAAAAGCCGCGGATTTTCAACAAATCCGCGGCCTGTTTTTGAGCTTGCTTGGATTTTAGGTTTACTTGGAGACGTCGTACACGCCGTTCTGGGTCACCAGGATATCCGTGGCGCCCTTCAGCACGATGCCGGACAGGGAATTGCTGGGCTGAATCACGCTGCCGGAGGCCAGTTCAGCTTCCACCTTCACCAAGATGCCGCCGGAGGCTTTGGGATCGGTGGTGAACACGTAGAAGTTGATTCCTTCATCCGTGTTGAACCAGGCTTCGCTCACGTTGGCCAGGGCAATGTTCAACACCGCGTCGCCGTTGATGTAGCGCAGGGTGGTATAGCCGCTGGTCTTCAGGGTATTCAGCAGATCGCCGTCCAGATACAGGCCGATTTCGGTGGGCTTGCCGGTGCGGGTATCCTGCGCCACTTCGATGATCACGGTGGTGATATCCAGCACGTCGCGGTAGGAATCATAATCCACCGCCATGGCGTTGCTGTCCCACAGGATGTGGCCGTAAGCGTTCCGGGTCACGGTGGTGAGGCCGGGGCTCTGGGTAGCGTTAGGATTCACAAGGGGCGTACCCGTAGCGTACACGGGCTTTTCCTTCTGCATGTGCTTGCCGCAGTTGGTGCAGCGGTAGTTGGTGAAGCGTTCGTTTTCGCTTTCCACCACGTACCGGTGCCCGATGGGGGACATGCGCTGGGTTTCGACGTAGCCGCAGATGTTGCAGGTATGCGTCTGTTCGCCGGAGCCTTCGCAGGTGGCGCTCTTCGTGACGGTCCAGCTGCCAAACACATGGGTATGCTGTTCAGGCTGGGAAGAAACGGTAAACGTGCTGCTTACCACGCCGTCCTTGAAGGTATACAGCTCCACGCGATGGGTGCCGGGGGTCAGCGTGCCGACCTTCACGGCCTTGGAGCCGGGAGCGTCAATCGAAATGCCGGTGGGCGTGCCGTCAATGAAAATCGCGGCAGGGTCGCTGATGCCGGAGACGCTGACGATCAAAGTGCCGTTGTTATAGCTGCCGGCGGATACAGAAGCGCCGCCAGTATAGGGGGGATTGGTATAATGGGGGCCGGTGGTGGGGGCGCCAGTGGGGGAGCCGGTGGGGGCGCCGGTGGGCGTATGCGGATCAGGCGTTTTTGAGCCGCCGCCGATCACGACGGTCACAGTGCCGCCGTCACCGCCAAAGAAGCCGTCGGCCTGCCCTCTGATCGTAACGGAAGAAGCGCCGGACGGAGCGGCCACGGTAAGCGAGGAGGTATTTCCTCCCAGATAGCCCACGGGTTTTCCGTCCATATAGATCTGGGTCATGCCGGTGCCCGAGTTGGTGATGATGATATTGCCGTTGCTGTAGTAAGCGTTGAGCGAAGCGGAGCCTGCGCTGACACAGCCGATCAGCAAAGCGCTGAAGAGTAAGAACACGATAAACTTTTTCATTTCTTTCCTCCAAATGATTCATTGGGCGGAATCTTTTCCCATAAGAGAAGGGAAGGGCGGCATTGCGGATAGCATACGGCACGAAACCAGCCATGCCTTTCCACAAATGCTACCCTTCCCCTTCATGTTATGGAATGTCGGTTGACCGATACGGTATTACACGTACTTACCGTCGTTCTGATAGGTCTTGGTGTTGTCCTGCAGCGAGACGGACACGGCGTACACGGCGCCGCCGGCGGACACGGAGAAATAGCCGTTTTCATCCACAGCCGCGCTGGTGGACAGGAAGGTGCCGGTGGGGGTGTAGATGATCACGCCCACGTGCAGGCCGGGGGTCCGATAGCTCACAGTGCCCTCGATCTGGCCGGAAACGGTGGTGCCGGTGAAGCTCCAGGTCTTGAACCTGTAATTCGGCACGATGGTGGGATCGGGGGTGGGAGTAGGCGTAGCGGTGCTGGTAGGCTTGGTGGTGGGAGCATCCTTCGGCTTGGTGGTGCTGACCTGGATCTCGGCGCAGTTGTTGTTCACGCAGTGGCGCACCCAGGTGTTGCCGTCCTTCTCCCACTCGCCCCACTTATGCTCGGTGGCATGGGGAACCGTGCGGAGATAGGTGCCGCCGCAAACGGTGCAGACCACGGCTTCCTTACCATCGGGGCCGGACACGCAACCGGCGGGCTTGTTGGCATATTCGCGGGAGGAATCATGCACAAACTTATGCATGGAATAATCGTCGCCGGGGATGACCTGGGTATTGGGCTGGCCAAACATGTCATAGCCCCATTCGCTGTCGCCGCAGACAGAGCAGATGCTGGTCATCGTGCCCTGAGAAGGAAGCGCGATGCCCTGGCCGTCCTTGGTGCAGGAGGTGGCATACTGATAGTGGATCACGTAGCTGTGCTGCCATTCACCGGCACCCAGATCACGCTTATCCACGTTACCACAGCGGGAGCAGACGCGTTCTTCCTGCTTGCAGCTGGAAGGGCTCTTCTTCCAGGCGCCGTAGTTGTGGCCCAGCGCGGGGATATTGGGGGCAGCGCCCTGATTTTCACCGCACAGGGAGCATTCATAGTGCTGTTCGCCTTCTTCAAGGCAGGTGGGTTCCTTATCTACAACAACCTTATAGGGGAGAGGCGCGGTATGCGCAGCGATTTCATGGTACAGAATGTTGCCGTAAGCGTCCGTTTCATTCTTGCCGCACCATTCGCACTGGAAATGATACTTGCCAATATCAGTGCAGGTTTCAGCCTTGTCTACCACCTTCTTGGAGAAAGCGTGGTAATCCAGCGCGGGAACCTTGTAGGTGCCGGCCTTCTCAGCGCCGCAGAAGCTGCAGATATACTTCTGAGTGCCCTGGCTCATGCAGGTGGGCTCCACCACAGTCTTCAGCACATAATTGTGGGAACCATTGGTCGCATAGTTGATGTCCGTGTAATAATGGATGTCGCCGCACTTGGTGCAGACTTCTTTGTAGGTGATCTTTTCGCAGGTGGTTTCCCAAACCACGGGCAGGCCATAAAGGTGAATCTTGTCGATGGGCACCTTGACGGTCTTGGTGATGCCGGCATCCTCATTGTAAACCATGCCTACGGGATCCCACACCCGGCCAATCAGGTGGATCAGCGCGTAAGCGTCGAGGGAGCAGTCGGGGGTCACGCCGCCGTCTACCTCAACGGAGGTAACGTACATTTCGTCATACACCTTTTTGGTGCCGTCCGCATAAGGAACTTCCAGGTTATGAAGATTCATCCCTTTGGAAGTGTACAGGGGTCCGATTGCCATCGCACTGGAACATACCAGCGTCAGCAGCAAAGCCAGAAAGAAAACAGTCAAAAGCTTTTTCACGTTTCTATCCTCCTAAAATTTCCTTTTTGATTTCAGCGATCAAAATCGAGCGGCCCGCACGGGCGGCGCTAAGTGGGGTCCCTCGATCTCTTGCGGCCCATCATTTGGCCTCACCTCCTCATCGGCGTAAACGAACAAATCAATTTTGAATCAATTTTCATCCTTCCGATGCACAGCCTGCCAGCCTGTGGCAAAGCTTCCTCTCATCAGAAGCAATGCTATTATAATCCATGGTTTTTTCGAAATCAACCGATTTTGGCCCTCCTCGGGTTTTTTAAGGGAACCGTAACGGGAAGTGTGAACTTTCTAAATGAATCTATGATAATTATATGCGATCTTTTACGAATTTCTGAACGAAATGCTTCATTTGTCCGCAAATAGCCCATATCCTCCGCCGCCCGCGGCCTGGGGGACTCTTTTTCCTCCGCCTTTCTGGGATAATGGGCATGGCTGCATGCCAAATCATATCTGTCGGGAGGGATGTCTATATGCCGCGCTATAATTGGAGCGCGAACGCGGAGCGTGAAATGAGCCGGGCCGTCATGGACTATGTCAACACAGACGGCACATTGACCAGGGATGCGCCTGTTTTCCAGGTGCTTGTGAGAAGCGCGGAGGATCTGCCCCTGCTTTCCGAGTATCCGGCAGGCACCTTCGCGTTCTGCAAGGACGGAAGCCACGCCTGGATGAAATCGGCGGACGGGGCCTGGAACGACTGGCTGGCGGACCCCGCGCCCGCCACGTAACGGAGGGAAACACATGGATATACAGACACTTGCGTTGAGCCTTGCCCTGGCAAAGAAAACTGGTTCATCCCCGGCGGACGGCGTGCTTTCGGTGCTGTATGATTCCGCAAGCCGCCAAATGGCCTTTGCCAACGTGAACTTCACGGGCCGCACCCTGTGGACGGCCCCCAAGCAGTACAGCGCATCGGACAAGCTGGCCCAGGCCATGCAGGGGACGGACAGCCTGGGGAAGGACATCTACCGCTACATGCTGGTGGATAAAACCGTGGCCGGGTACACCAACAACCAGGCGGCAGCCGTGATCCTGTCCATGTACGACAGCAGCACCCTGCGCGGCATCATCGTGCGCTACCGGGATTCGGAATACCAGGCGGCGTTATGCGCCAGCTGGCTGGACGGCGGCGCGGCGGCGGGGGACGCCTACGAGCTGACCATCCACGAGAATAAATTCTGGGAAGGGAACGCCCCCGGCAGCGCCACGGTGGTCACCGCGGCGTCGGCGGTATCCAAAGCCGACCAGATCGCCTCCTCCCTCATCGGCAGCCGGACGCTGCCTGCGGGGAACGTGTTCCTGTTTACCCTGATTGAGAAAGCGGCGGCGGATGTTGCCGCCAATCAGCTGGTGATGTTCGTCTATTCCCCCAACGCCGCCCAGCGGAAGGCCATGGCGGTCCGCAGGAAGAACGACGGCTATCTGGAGATCGTGGAGACCGGGAGCAGCTACGACACCGCAGTGGCGGCGGGGGACAAATTCATCCAGCAGGCGATCATATAAGGGGGCGGGCACATGAGCAGTGAACTGAGCACAATGAAATTCGGGTCCTCCGTGATCCATCTTCGGGACGACCAGGCGCGGACGGATATCGCGGACCTGGAAGACCAGATACAGAACGGAAGCCTTGTGACCATCGACCATAAAAGCACCGCTTCCTTCTATGACGTGATCGGCGCGCAGCCCTTAAACGAGCTGACGGTGGACATGGGGATCAGGGAAAGCGGATCAAGCGACCCTTCCCCCGCCAATGTCCACACCTTCACGCCTTATTCCAACTGCGTGATTTACCACAGCGGCAGCGACATGAGCAGCCCCCAGAGCAGCACGGTATCCTTTCCCAATGAAGCGGGGGCTGTGTACTGCGGGTCTGTGAACGTGGCCACGGGGAAGCTGAAAAAGACCTGGGGGGCCGTGCTGGTCAGCGGGGAAAGCGACATTCACGGCATCAACACAGACCGGAAGCTGGTGACCATCAGCCTGCCGGGATCGGGCAGCGCATCCTGGAGCACGGAAGCGGAGATGAAAAAGCTCAAGTGCAGCCATTTCAAAACCCTGTCCACATCCGCCACCTGGAACAACTACGACCTGTTCGCCTCCAAGTTTAACGGCGGAGAATCCGTGGCGCTGAAATACGCGGAGGAGTTCACGTCCCTTTCGGCGGCGGGGGCCTGGTTCCAGGCCCATCCCACGCTGATCCTGTACGAGATGGAAGAGGCGGAGGAATACGACGTGACGCCCGCGGAGCTGCTGACCTACACGGGGCAGAACGTGTTCTGGTCGAATGGTACCGAGATTTCGCGGCTGCGCTACCGCCTGCCCCCGTCCACCGGCGGCAGCGATTCCGGCGGCGGGTCACGGAATTATTTCCGGTTCCTGATGTTCGGAAACTCCTTCACCTATTCCACCCTGGAATACCTGCCCCTGCTTTTGCAGGAGCTGCTGCCGGATACCGAAATCGTGTTCGCCATCTGCTATTCCCCCGGGTGCGCGTTCGCCAAGCACATCACCAAATTCAACGGCGGGAACGGGGACGACATTGCGGCGGAATACGACAATTATTCCGAGTACAATTCCACCGCCGGGGAATGGGAAACCATCACGGACAAGTACACCGCCCAGATGGCGCTGGACAAGTACGAATGGGACGTGATCGGCCTGCAGCAGAGCGTGGAGAACCTGGCCTATTTTGACGACATGGGCACCTTCGCCGGGCTTGTGCAGAACTACATCACGTATCCGGCCCTGTTCGTGTACAACATGGCCCAGGCGCGGCACGCGGGCGACACCACCTGGGTGGTGAACCTGGAAGGCGAAACCATGAAGGACAAATCCAACACCCATTTCGGCATGATCGCGGACTACGCGGAGGACGCGGAGGCCACCCCCTATGTGGACGGCGTGCTGCCCTGCGCCACGGCGGTGCAGAACCTTCGCACACTCAGCGCCATGGACGCCATCGGCGATTCCGGCTACCTGGCCAAGGACGGCGGCGGGCATTTGCAGCACGGCCTGGGCATGCTGGCGGCAGGGTACGCGGCGGCCTACAAGCTGATGCGGCTGATCGGGGAGACGCCGAAGCTGTACGGCATGCGGTTCACCCCGGCGTATGAGGATTTGTCCGCGATTTCCAGCCCCACCCTGGGCAATTCCGCCGTCGTGGGGATCACGGCGGAAAACAAAATGCGGGCCATGAAAGCGGCGATGATGGCGGTAAAGAACCCCTACACCGTCACGGACATGGCCGACTATGAAGCGTAAGGAGGAAGGACAGATGGCAGTATCAACCATCCCGCAGCCTGTAAAGCCCCTGGTGGACAGCCTGGGCACCCGGGTCGGGAACCTGGAAACGGGGGCAACCGGACTGGGAACGCGGGTCGGGAACCTGGAAACGGTCATAAACAACTTCCTGATCGACGGCAGCCTGCCGGGGAGCGCGGGATTTCACAACAGCATTTTCCGGGGGAAATCCCTGGGCGGGTCGGTGACGGCGGCCCAGTACGCGGCCATCGGCGCGGGCACCTTCGACGGCCTGTTCATCGGGGACTATTGGACGATCAATAACGTGAACTGGCGGATCGCGGCCTTTGACTACTGGCTGAACCACGGAGACGAAGGGCATGTATGCCAGACGCACCACGCCGTGATCGTGCCGGATACGTGCCTGGCAACGTCCTGCGAAATGAACAGCACGGACATCACGACCGGCGGCTATGTGGGGAGCGACTATTACACGGCGTCCAACAGCAACACGGGGAAAGCGACGGCAGGAGCGGCCATCACGGGCGCGTTCGGGGCGGAGCACATCCTGACCCACCGGGAAATGCTGACCAACGCGGTTACGGACAACTTAGCGTCCGCGTGGAGCTGGTACGACTGCATGTTTGAGCTGATGAACGAGAACATGGTCTTCGGTTCATCCAGGGGCGGCGGAAGGCCCCAAATAGGCGTAAATTACAACATCGGCAACAGCAACGCGCAATTCCAACTGTTTGTCCTTTCACCCAATTATATCTCTATTCAAGCACCATATTGGATGCGAGATCTTATGAATGGGTATAGCTTTACAAATGTGAATGCTGGCGGCGAAGGAAACACGGCTGGAGCCTCGAACGCCGCTGTAGGCGGTATTCGTCCAGAATTTGCGATCAAGGCGTAAGCGCATTTGGGGAGGCAGAAGCATGGAAGTAACAATTATTTTCAAGGACGGCACGGAAATGGCGGCGGAAAAGAACGGAACCTGCTTTATCCTGCCGCAAAAGCCCGCGTTCCCGGACGACCTGTCCGAAGTGACCGTGGAAAGCGGGGAAGATACGCGGGTGTACCGGAACGCGGTCCTCACCGAGTGCGCCAGCGTAGACGGGCGCTGCTGGTTCACGTTCACGGAGGAAAGCGCCCTGGAAAAAACCATCCGGGAGCTTCGGGAGGCCAACGACATGCTGACAGAGTGCATCCTGGAAATGAGCGAAATGATCTATGGCGAATAAGCTTTATTCGCTGTTGATAACGATCCTGTTCGGAAAGGAGGGTGCATACATGATGGCGATGCTGTGGGCGCAGCAGATCATGCTGGGGAAGAAAACCTTCACCCAGGTGCCGAAGCTGCTGAAAGACAAGGTGCGCGAGATCCTGATCGACAGCGGCATGGAAGAGCTGGTGGAAGAATGAGCAATGAGAACCATTGCGTGGTCTGCGGAGCAATCATACCGGAGGGACGAACCGCCGATGACCGCCTGTGGCGGGAATATCATCGGCGGTGAGATCAGACGAAACGAGCAGTCTCCCCTGTGGGGAGCTGCGACGATTGAGTCTGCGGAACGGCACGTCTGCCCCTCTGGTGAATGGGAGGTGATGCGCCGTGAAAGAAGATTGGGGAAACCCATTAGTGTAATTCAGGGAGGGGGGATGGGAAATGTATACGGCAAAAGAAGTGGACGCGATGCTGGCGTCCTGGAAGAAGCGCGGCGACAGCAGGCCGGAGATCATCCGGGAATTATCCGAAAGCTGTTTAAGCTGGCCCTACGTCTACGCGGCGGCAGGTGAGATGTGTACGCCGTCCTGGCGGAAAAACAGGATGGGGTACAGCAATGAGAAGTACGCGGCGGCGATCAAGGACAACTGCCCGGTACTGAGCGGGAAACAATCGTCCTGTTCTGGGTGCAAATGGGACGGGTGCAGGTGCTTCGACTGCCGGGGCTTTACCCGCTGGCTTTTGGCGCAGGTCGGGCTTTCCCTGGCCGGCGGCGGCGCTACTACCCAATGGGAAACCGCGTCTAACTGGGCGGCAAAGGGCGAGATCAAGGACATACCGCATGGCCTGGTCTGCTGCGTGTTCAAGCGCAAAGAGGGCAAAATGAGCCACACGGGAATGTACCAGGGCGATGTGAAAATCATTCATTGCTCTACCACCGTGAAATACGGTGCTCTTACCGATACGCCCGCATGGACGCACTGGGGCATCCCCGCGGGCCTGTACACCGACGAAGAATTGAGAAAGGCGGGCGTGAACGTGAGCGAAGGAAAGAACATCCCCACCCTGCGCCGGGGCAGCGAAGGCGAAGCCGTGGAAGAACTGCAAGCGCTGCTGAATGCAAAATACGGCGCGAACCTGGAAATCGACGGCAAGTTTGGCGCGAAAACCGAGGCGGCGGTAAAAGCATTTCAGCAGGCCAAGGGGCTGACCGCTGACGGCGTGGTGGGGCCGAAAACAAGGGCGGCGCTGGCATTGGACTCTCCCGGCGGTGCCGCGCCCCGGGTGCCGGAGGAACCGCACGCGCCGGAAAGAGAAGACGCCGTCACCCTGCCGCGCCCGAAGCTGCTGAAAATGCTTGCCGCCCTTTCTGATTGCCTGGACATCATCGAAAACGCATTGGAGGAATCAGAAGCATGAAACACATTCCCGAAGCCCTGGCCGCTGCCGCCGGCGCGGCGCTGTCGTTCTTCTGCGGCCTGCCCGCCATCATCTGGATCCTGCTGGCCGTGATGACCCTGGACTATGTAACCGGAATGATCTGCGGCCTGATGGGCAAAAGCCCAAAGACCGAAAACGGCGGCCTTTCCAGCAAAGCCGCCTTCACCGGCCTGCTCAAGAAAGCCCTGATCCTGCTGGTGGTGCTGTTGGCCGCGCTGCTTGACCGCGCTGTGGCCCTGGGGGCGGGCATCGAGTTTGAAGCCGTGGCAGGCGCGACCTGCCTGTGGTTCATCGCCAGCGAGGGCATGAGCATCCTGGAAAACGCCGCCGCCATGGAAATCCCCATCCCCAAAGTGCTGCTCAAAGCGCTGGAGCTGTTCCGCGCCAAAGGAGGCAGCGACGGCAAGCCGCCCATCTCAGACTAAAACCAATTCAGATCAGGCAAAACATCAGGAAAGGCCCGCCATGCGGCGGGCCTTGAGGCTGTCGAAAAAGTATTTTCGACAGCCTGCGAATGAAAATGGAATCAGGATTCCATTTTCATTCGATGCATCCATTTCCTGCCAAAATGGGTTTTCGACCTCCAAAGGAGGCCAATACCCCTATTTTTGCGGTCGGAAATGGATAGCGGAAGCAGCTTTCAGCTGCTCCTCGGCGACCGCCTTGGGCTGCCGCCCGGCCTACGCTGAAAACGGTACACAGTACCGTTTTCCGGGCGCTTCGGCCCCTGCGGATTGAAAATCGAAGGGCTGCGGCCCTTCGATGCATCCCAGGAGTATTTCGACAGCCTGAAGGCCCGCCTTGCGGCGGGCCTTGTTGGATTCGAATCATTCCATATTATATTATTTATATCGGATGGACAGCGTATCCCCGTCCACGGTAAAGGTGCAGCCCAGGGCGCTGAACGCCTGCTCGCCAATATAGAGGTTCTGCTTCCAGTACAGCGCGCTCTGGGTGCAGTCCTTCCCGGCGATTTTCAGGGATTGCAGGCGGCCGTTCTCATAGGTGACGCTGCTGAACGCGCCAAGGAAGAAAAACTCCTCCGCGGGTTTGATTTGAATATCCGCCGCCTCAGAGAACTCTTTTACGCTGATCATAGCCCGGCCTTCAGCGTCCCAGTACCACGGGCATTCCAGCGTTTTCCCATTGAACAGCAAGGTGCTGCCCGCCTGCAGGACGCCTTCCGTGGGCAGCTTGACCGGCACCTTCGTAGGTTCAGGCGTGGGCGACGGTGTAGGCTTGGGCGTGGGCCTGTGGGTAGGCGTTGCCGTAGGCGCTGCCGTGGGCTTGGGTGTGGGCTTCGGTGTAGGTGTCGCCGTCGGCGCGGCGGTAGGTGCTTCGGTAAGCGCTGCCGTCGGCACGGCGGTGGGTTTCGGTGTAGGCGTTGCCGTCGGTGCGGCGGTGGGTGCTTCGGTGGGCGCGGCTGTCGGCGCGGCCGTCGGTGCTTCGGTGGGCACCGCGGTAGGCGCGGCTGTCGGCGCTTCGGTGGGCTTTTCCGTCGGTTTGCCGGTGGGCTGCTTTGTCACGGGCACCTGGGTGGGTTCAACCGTGGGCGCGGCGGTGGGGATGACCTCCGTAGGCTTGGGCGACGGGGTGCGGGTAGGCGCGGCGGTGGCTTTCTTTGCAGCCTCCGGCATATCCTGGCAGGTAAAGACTACCACGGCGGGCACAGCCGTGCCGTCCTCATCCACTGCCACGGTGACCGGGCTTTCGCTGACCAGCTGCCGGTTCTCTCCCATCATCTCCGGGTCGGCCTCCACGTCCCAGCTCTGGCCGTATCCCAGGCGCTCCACGGTTTCATTCACCAGCACCCCCGCTTCATTCATATAGCGGACGGGCACCAGCGCCACGTCTTCCCCAGGCGCGGCGGTAGGGGTGACGCCCCGGAAGGTGAAGATCACGGCGGAGGGGAAAGCCAGGCCCGTTCCGTCCATCGTGACCAGCACCGAGGAAGCGCCGCTCAGCGTGTAATGCCCGGGCACCAGGCCGGTATCCACTTCCACCATCGCCTGCGTGCCGGGGGCCAGGCTGACGCTGTCCTGATGCAGGATCATGGCGGTATCGGACATATAATAGACCGGAACCTGGATCATTTCAGGCGCTGCCGTGGGCGCGGCCTTCAGGGTATAGCGGAACGTCACGGACGCGGGAGTCGCCACGCCGTCACGCACCGTCACGGTGGCGGAGTTTTCGCCGGTAAGGACGTAGCCCGCCGCCACCTTGGAGGAATTGGCATAGATGGTGGTGGTGGTAAAGCAGGTGGTTTCGCCCTGGGCCAGCAGCTTTTCGTTTTCGTCCACGTAATACACCGGCACCTTCACCCCGCGGAATGCGGGGGCGGCGGTGGGTTCAGGCTCGGGGGTCGTTTCCGCAGCGGCGGGTTCCGGGCCCTCATACAGCAGCTTGAGCACGGCCTGGCCCGCCACGCCGTCCACGGTCATGCCGTTGGCCCGTTCAAAATCTTCCACGGCGCGCTTGGTCTTCTGACCGAAAATACCGTCGATCTTGTCTTTCAGGTAGTTTTGCTCCGTCAGGGCGCGCTGCAGACGGCGCACGTCCTCCCCCCGGTCACCCACGTACAGCGCGGTGTACTGGATGGGCGTCGGCGCGGGGGCAGCGGTGGGCGCCTGCGTCGGGGGCAGCGTCGCCACCAGCGCGGAATAGGCGGTGGCAGCAGGCGCCGCCGTTTCCGCCGCCGCTTCGGTGGCCGCGACGACGGGCTGATCGGTGGGAAGCGTCGCCGTCTGCTCGATCTGCGTGGGAACGGGGGCTGCCGTTGCGGGCGCCGGCAGGGCAGGCGAAGCCTCCGTGGCGGAGCCTACCACCAGCATCATATACACCAGCATCGTTTTGATAAAATCCATACGAACCCTCCTTTGTGAAAACCGCTCTGTATTCTAACGCAGCATCGCATGCTTTTCTTCCGTAAGGTCTGTTTCTTCGCTCCAAGGCGGCTCATTTCAGAAATCCAGGAACTTCCTGAACTCCGGCAGGATGCCGATGCCGTCCGGGTAATGGGCGGCGAACTGGGGCACCGCGTGGCTGGGGAAGGAATTGCCCTCGATGAAGCACGGGCCGTCGGGGGTGATGGCCACGTCCCAGGCCACGAACCGCACCTGGGGCACCACCCGCATGGCTTCCAGGCACATTTCTTTTGCTTCCTCAAAATACGGCACCTTGAACCCGATGATGGGCGTGCCGGTGATGGGATGCTTTTCAAAGGTGTTGCCCTGCTTGTCCGCGCCCACGGTGAGCAGCATGCCGCTGGCCAGGTCCACCCGCGCCGCCATGCCGCCGCAGTCCACGTTATCCATCACCTTGCCGTTGCCGATGCGCAGGAACGCGTACACGATGCCCTCCTGCTTGTCGCCCAGCAGCGTGGCGATGCGCACGGTGTTCACCGACGTGGGGCACATCCGCGCCATTTCAGGATGCTGGATCACGATTTCTTCCAGAATCGCGGGGCCGTTGGCCTTGATCCTGTCCGTGAAAGCGGGCAGGTCCTCCCAGTCCTGCTTTTCGTACTTTACGATGCCCTGGCCGCTGGAGCCTTCCAGCGGTTTGAAGATGAACTGTTCCTTGTTTTTGAGAAAGGCTCCCAGCGCTTCCGGGGTGAGGGTTTCATCGGCCTTGATCCAGTCCCGCCGGATCCATTTGGCAAACTTGGTGTTGAACTGGGTCTTGTCGTCGAAGAAGTGCCAGTAGGCTTTGTCGTTCATCCGGCGCACGATCTCGTTGGAGATGCCGCGGGTGATGACCGTGCGGCGCTGGGCGTCGGTCAGCCGGTACATTTCGGCGATTTTATAGTCCATATAGCCCGCGTTGTATTTGAGCGCGCACCTGCCCATATCCGCCAGCAGCGCGGCGGTGGGCCTGCCCGTCTTTTTGTGCAGCATCTTCGCGGTGTCCAGCATCCGGGAAAAATCCATCTTGCCGACCCGCTTCATCACGTAGGTCAACCGGCTCATGCTCCGCCTCCGAAACAATCTTATCCCATGTTATTTTGCGGGGGATTCCCTGCCATTATACGCCAGTTTTCAGGGCATTGCAAGGAAAATCATTTTTCATGAGCCCCGCGCATAAAATACGCTATGAAAAAGACGCTTGTTTTTCTTTTGCCGCTGGTTCTCCTGGCAGCGCTGGCCGCGGGCCAAAGGCGGGAGAGCGCGGCCGCCGCCGCCCCGCCGCGGCTCCTGATATGGGTGGACCTGGACGCAAAGACCCTCACCCTGTACGAAAACGGGGAAGCGGTAAAGCGTTATCCCATCGCTTCCGGAGCCAGGGATACCCCCTCCCCCATCGGCGTATTCCGGGTCAGCAGCCGGTTTCTGCCGTCCATGTCCGGCTTCGGCACCAGGTTTCTGGGCCTCAGCGTGCCCTGGGGCAGCTACGGCATCCACGGCACCAACAAGCCGGAATCCATCGGCCAAAACGCCTCCCACGGCTGCATCCGGATGCGGGTGGGCGATATGGAGTCCCTCTTTCCCCTCATCCCCAACGGCACACAGGTGGCCATCACCGGCGGGCCTTACGGGCCGCTGAACTGGGGAGGGCGCACCCTGCAGGAGGGCGACCGCGGCGCGGATGTAAGGCAGCTGCAGCTGCGCCTGATCCAGCGCGGCCTGCTCCGGGGCGGGGCCGACGGTGTGTTCGGCCCCGCAACAAAAAGCGCCGTCGCCGCCGCGCGGAAGGAGCTGAACCTTTCCCCGGGCGTCCAGGCCGACCCGCTGCTGCAGGAAAAGCTGGGCATGATCCTGTTTGAATAATAATCAGGCGAATGAAAATGGAATCTGGATTCCATTTTCATTCGATGCATCCATTTCCTGCAAAAATGGGTTTTCAACCTCCAAAGGAGGCTGAAAACCCTATTTTTGCGGCCGGAAATGGATATAGGAAGCAACATTCTGTTGCCTGCCCGGGGCCTTCCGGCCCGCCCTACGCTGAAAACCAGCCCAAGGGCAGGTTTTCCGGGCGCTTCGGCCCCTGCGGATTATAATCGAAGGGCTGCGGCCCTTCGATGCATCCCAGGGGTTTTAGAGACAATCTGAGGCTTTACCCTTCTCAATACCCCCACTTGTTTTCCAGGGACGTGCGGATGCCCATTTTCACCACGCGGCTGTTTTCAAGGTAATAGCTGAGCGTGACCACCAGGTTGTCCTGGCGCACGTAGCTGTAGTCGATACGGTCGCTGAACGCGCTCAGGTGGTACATCATGGCGTACTTGCGGTTCTGCTTGTCATAGTACAGGCTGCGGCTGCCGTCCTGGTTGTGCTCCATGCCCATATCGCGGAAGAGGGAGGTCACGTCGGTTTCACTCATGCCGATCTTGGTTTTCTCCGGGCCCACGGTATTGGGGCTGTTGCTTTCAAAGGCATAGATCACATAGCCTTTATCGGTCATGTAGAAGCGCGCCTCGCCCCAGGAATAGGAAAGCAGCAGGCAGCTCCCCTCCATGTTTTCATCTTCGATTTCCGTCTGGCTGAAAGGCGAGCCGAACTTGCGCAGGAAGGCGTCCAGGTCGGTTTCCATGATCACGAAATCGGTAAAATGATCCGTTTCGCTGAAATAGAATTTGAAGGATTTTTTGATGTTGTAGGTGCGCTCCATCACGTTGCTCACCTTGCCGAAGCCGTTCACCGCCACCGCCTTCACCGTGGAGGGGCCGGGGGGCAGCAGGACGGGATCGCCGGTATAGATGGGGGAATTGGACGTGGGCGTCTGGCTGTCCAGGGTGTAATAGATCGTAATATCCTTGAGCTTTGCCAGGATCGCCTCTTCCTCATCGGTCCTCAGTCGCTTCTGCTCCAGCAGCTCCTGGTCTTCGATGGGAATGATTTTCAGCCGGATGCGCTGGCGCTGCTCGTAAACGCCGGGGGCCAGGGAAGCGTAAGGCGCGGAGGGCCGCGGCAGGCTGATGCTGTACTGGATGCGCATTTCGTCGCTGACCAGGTCGCTGGACACGGCGACGGCGCGGATGACGTGGGTGCCCTCCCCCAGGTGGATGGGCTCGGTGTAAAGCGCGCCGTCCTCCGGCAGGATGCCCTCGTCGCTCATGATATAGTAAATGTCATAATCACCGGCGGAGTAAAGCTGAATATCCTGCTCATACTTGATAGGGCCGGCCTCCTTGCTGGCCGTGGGCATGGCGGGCAGCATCTGGTCCCGCTCACGCTTAAAGTAGCTTTCGCCGGTTTGTTCATAGGCCAGCTTCAGCAGCGCGGCCAGCTCCATCTGGCGGTTCTGGCTTTCCATCAGGCGCATCACCTGGCGGTAGACCTCCGGATCCTTCGGCGCGATATCGGTATACAGCTTCACGTACACCTTTTCCGCCTCGCCCAGCCTGCCGGCGGCCTCGTAAGCGTCGGCCAGCTGGAACAGGCGGTCGTAGATGTCCTCCCGTTCCGGCTCCAGCGCATAGGCTTTTTCCATGGCGGCCACGGACCGGTCAAGGTAGCCCTGATCCAGCAGCTCCTGGCCGTAGGCCCACATGGCATTGGCGTTGGCGTCGCGGCCCATCCGCGCCATGATCAGCTGGCCCCCGTCCGTGAAGCGCAGATACGCGAAAAGGCCCACCCCCGCTATCAGCAGCACTGCCAGCAGCACCACCCAGAGCTTGGCCCAGTTGACCATCAGCCTGCGGCGCTTGTACGGCCGCTCCCGCTTCACGGGTCTTACGCCGATCTGCCGGGGCTGCATGCCCGTGTTCATCGAAACGGGGCGCATTCCTTCGCTGCCCGTCCTGCGGGGCCGGGCATAGACTTCGCTGGTGGAGGGCGCCGGGCTGTCCGCAGGCATATAGCTGCCCAGCCTGCTTTCCCGCGGGCGGTCGGGCCGCCCCTGCCGCCGCGCCGCCGCGCCGGTTTCCCGGCTCCGGGCAGCCAGCGCTTTTCCGCACTGGGGGCACACCGCCGACCCGTCGGGGATAAAACTGCCGCAATGGTCGCAGATCACGCTTTCACCTCCCTTTGAAGGCATGGGGAGTCATCGGGGGACGATGCTTCCGTCCGCATCATCATCCAACAGGTTTCCGGATCCCCATCGCTCCTATTGCATACTCCTCATGGCCTCATAAGCCGGGTCCTCGGCGTCGAAACTGCGTTCCGGCGCGTCGCCGCCCAGGGCTTCGATGGCGCTGCGCAGCTCGATATAGTCCAGATACGGGGTTTCCTCGCTGGCAGCCAGGGCTGTCAGCGCGGGCAGGGCCCGCTCATCCCCCAGCTTGCCCAGGCAGTCGGCCATGACCGCCACGCTCTCCCGGCGTTCCCGGAACAGCCGCAGGGCGGTCTGGAACACGTTTTCATCCCCCGGGTAGTGGGCCAGCACCGTCAGCATGGCTTCCTGCCCGTCGGGAGAAGCCAGCGGCAGGGCCCTGCGCATAGCGTCCACGGCCTGCTCGCCCATGGAGGCCAGGCTGTCCAGCGCGTTGTCGGCCAGCTCGTCCTCGCCCTCCTGGCGGATGGCCTGCAGCCCGATGTAATATTCCAGCGGGGCGACGGATTCGATTTCACGCAGCAGCGTGATGGCCGCCATCCGGATCTCCCGGGTGGCCTTTTCCTTTTTCAGCAGGTTCATCAGCGATTCTTCCGCGGAAAGGCCCAGCTCGGCGATGCGGTTGAGCAGCATGTCCGGGCAGGGAATGCGCTGCTTGAAATAATCCTCCATCCAGTTCACCAGCTGGCGGGGGTTGTCAAACTGGCCGAAGTATTCCCCCGGCTTGGCCCCGCCCAGCCAGTTCACCGGCGTGTCCAGAAAATCCGCGTACACGTCGGGCATGGCGGCTTCCATTTCGTCGTAGTTTTTGTATTCCTTGGCGTGCTCCTTCATCCAGGCGGAAAGGTAACGCTCGAATTCCTTGTCAAAATTGATGCAGCGCATGCTGATCGCTCCTTCTGTCCCTGCGGCGTCCCGCGGCGGACGTTTATATAAAGAACCTTTTTGCATCGGTCAGCGCTTTCCTGTTCTGATAAACAGGATCAGCTTTTCCAAATCCTCAAAATCGTCATAGTCGCCCAGGATGCCGCTGCGATGGTACACAATGCCCGCCCGCTCATTGCGCTCCAGGCAGTCCAATAATTCCGCAAGGCCGTACCTGCGGGCAAATTCCGCGAAGGCCCGGGGCTTGATCTTTTCCGCGTACAGGCCCTTGCGGCACTGTTCCGGCGCGCATTCATAGCAGCCGTTCAGGTTCTTTTCCATCACGCATTTTCTGTTTTCACACCATTGTGCGTCCTTGCACCAGGACAGGTCCATAAACCCATCCCGCCTGCAGCCCCTGCATTCCGTGTTCTCAGAGCATAAGCAGCAGGCCAAGCCGCAGCGGGCGATTCCCAGCTCCCGTTTCATCCTGTTCTCCTTTATTCTCCGTTCTTCCGTATTCCCGCGCACCGGGCAAGCAGACGCAGGACCCGTTTTCTGCCCGGGGCGGCGGCGGCAGCCCGGCGGGCTTCCTCCCAATGGCCGGTGCAGATGAGCAGATACACCGTAAAAAGGGCCGGGAAGCACACATCCCTGTAGGCGTCGCAGGCGTACTGCTCCGCCGGGGTCAGCTTCCGCCACAGGGGTGGCAGCAGGCGGAAGACCGCTTCAGCGTCCACGGTGCCGTTCAGGTTCATCACCATCAGATGCAGCGCCCGGTTCAGCGGGCCGGGGCGCCTTGTGTCCGGCAGGGACCAGACCATCCCGCCCAGGGCCGTCAGCAGCATCCCCCGGCCGTCGTGAAGCGACGTTTGGCGGGGATGGCGGCGGTCAAAGAGGGCGTCCGCGTCGTCCGGGTCGATTTCCAGCAGCGTTTCCAGAGTGCGCTTCGCCTGCGCCTCCTCCCCCATCCTGCGCAGGGACAGGTACTTGAGCCGCAGGTAATCCACGCTCTGGGGCAGCCTTTTCAGCTTGCTTTCCGCCAGCTTCAGGGCGTCCTTGGGCCGGTTCATCGTCCAGGCGGCGGCGCAGTATTCCTCCGCATCGGTGATGCTGCGGCACAGCCGCCGGGCGGAAGCCAGCCGCTTCCTGGCCTCAGGCAGACGGCGGCACAAAGAACAGGCTTCGGCGTATTTGATCTGGGCCTTTAATTCCAAAGGCAGCTTTTCCGCCGCTGTTTTCAGATAAGGCAGGGCCTCCCGCGGCGGCAGCAGCATCCCCAGCCACAGCGCGGCGCGGGGAGAAGCGCCCTTCTCCCAGCCCTTGCG
Organism: Clostridia bacterium; assembly: GCA_017550745.1. Taxonomy (GTDB): domain Bacteria; phylum Bacillota; class Clostridia; order Christensenellales; family Aristaeellaceae; genus RUG563. Next base: position 88,135 of record JAFZOG010000106.1, read on the forward strand.
GGCCAGCACCACGGCCTTTTCCACGTCAGCCTGGGCCAGGGCCCGCATGGAGCGGCGGCACAGCGCGTCGCTCCGGGCAGTATGGGGCTGATACCAGAGGGGCTTCCAGGCGTAGTATTCCAGCAGATCCTGGGCGCGCTCCGCAAAAAAGCCGTTCGGCTCCAGGCGCAGGCACCGGTCCAGCGCTTCTTCGCCCAGGTCCTCGCTGCCCCGGTTCAAAGCGCACACGCCGATGGCGTAGCACAGGCTGCCCGTCAGCCCCTGCCGTACGGCGGCGCGGATCAGGCAGCGCTCCGCGGCGGTGTAGCAGCCCATGCCGGAGTAAATCTCCGCCAGCTCCAGGGCCAGCCCGCTGTCGCCGCTTTTTTCCAGGGCCTTGCGCATCATCCGCGCGGCGTCGGGGAGCTGTGACGGGCTGCAGTGCTTGCGCGCCCTGATCGCCCAGTACGCCGCCGGGCGCTCAAAGGGGACGATATTGGTTCTTGGGCGGGTCATCGCGTCGCCCTTTCCAGCAAATCCGTCAGGTCCTGCTTGGTGAAATGATGGGCCGCGCGGCAGAAGTGGCAGGTCAGTTCCGCGCCGCCGTCCTCGTCGATGAGCTGGGCCAGCTCCTTGCGGCCCAGGGCGATCAGCGCCTTTTCCATCTTATCCCGGCTGCAGTCGCACTGGTACAGCACCGGCTCCCGGCTGAGGATCTCCATGTCCAGGCCGTCGAACCAGGCTTTGGCCAAATCCTCCAGGGCCACGTCCGCCACCTCCCGGCTGATGGCGGTAAAGAACACGGAACGAAATTCCAGCTGCTCCAACAGCTCCTCGCTGCATCCCGGCATGGCCTGCACCAGCACGCCCCCGGCGCTGAGGCAGTAACGCTCATGCACAAGGCACCCCAGCGCCACCAGCGAGGGCTGCTGCTCGGACACGGTGAAATACTGGGCGAAGTCCTCCCCCAGTTCGCCGGACACCAGCTGGCTCTGGCCGATGTAGGGTTCCTTCATGCCCAGATCCTTGATGACGGTCAGCCGCCCGTGACGGCCCACCAGGCCGCCCACGTCCAGATGCCCGTCTTTTTTCAGGGGCAGGTCGGCTTCCGGGTGCGCCGCGGAAATCTTTACCCTGCCCCCGTGGGCCACGGCGGTCATTTTGCCCAGGGGGCCGTCCCCCGCCACGGTAACGGTGACGGAGGCTTCATCGTCCTTCATCATCACGCCCAGCATGGCGGCGGCGGTCATGGTGCGGCTCATGGCGGCCAACGCCGTGGAGGACGGGCAGTGAATGTCCGCCGCTTTCCGCGCCATGGCCGTGGTGCGGCAAAGCAGCACCTTCGCCTGCCCGCCCTTCAGGGTGATGTGCAGCATTTCGTCCGGGAGGTTCAATACGTTAAAGTTTTCGTTCATACATGACTCCGTTTTATTCTTTTTCCGGCGCTGCGCCGGCGTCCGCCAGCATATCATCCAGCGTTTCCTTCTTTGTCAGGGGCGTCCAGTGGCTTTCCAGGCAGATGTCCGCGCCGGTGGCGGCCACCGTGTCCATGAGCTTTCTGCACAGGGCCGGATCCTTTTCCCCCGTGGGAAAGACCCCGCAGGGCGCGTCGCCCAGGAACAGCACTTTTTCACCCACCGCCTCAACCAGCGTGGAATCGTCGGTGTGCGGCGCTTCCGCCCGGAACAGGCGGACAGAACAGTTTCCCAAATCCAGCAGCATTTCGCCGGAAAACACCAGGTCTGCCGGGGCCACGATGACGGGCCGGTTCCCGGCGTATTCCCGGCGGACGGATTCATCCAAAGAAAAGTATGCCTCCACGCCCTCCCGCCGGATTTTTTCCCGGAACGCTTTCAGATAACCGTCGGTTTTTTCGTTTGCGACGCAAAGGCCGGAAACGGCGTGCATCCCGAAGGTGTGGTCCCAGTGCCAGTGGGTGATGGCGGTCAGCCGGGGCAGGGGCAGGCCGGCTTCCTCCAGCGCCATGTAAAATTCCTTGGTGTGCGCTTGGGAATGCCCCGCGTCCACCGCCAGGCTCCATCTGTCGCCGCGGATATAGGAAAGGTTCGGGCGGTCCCGCTCCTGCTCAAATGGGAAAACCCAGATCCTCTCCGTCAGCCTGTTGAGCTTCATGCCGTTTCCTCCAAGCGTTTTCTCGGTTCACCGTTTCACGTCTTCCTCTTTTACAAAGGTCTGGCCGATCAAATCCCGGCCATCCGTTTCCCCCTCCACCAGCGGCACCAGCTTCTCCGCCAGCTCCGTTTTGACGGGGGTCTTATACATGATATCCGCAGGCTTTACGCCCTTCCGCCTGGTAAAGCAGCGGGCGTCCAGGGGAACCAGGAACGCTTTGCCGCTCATGCCGGCCTCTTTGTGCACGATCTCCGCCGCGTAGAGCGCTCTGGGCCGGGGCAGGTAAACGGACAGGCCGCACAGCCAGACGATCACCGCGATCAGCGGAACCGCCACCGGATAGGACGCCATTTCTTTCCGGATGTCCCGGTTGGGCTTCGGGGAAAACCAGGACAGCACGATCATCACCGGCACCGCGATCAGCGTGATGGGAATGGTCATCAATACCGCCCGCAGCTTGGCTTTCTTCGCGCAGGCGGGGCACACGGCGTAAGGCGTGATGCCCTTCACCGTTTCCCGGACCGTGCGCTTTTTCCAGCCCCGTTTCTCAGACGTTCCCGTTACGGTTTCCGTTTCCACCCTGACATAAAGGCATTCATCCCCATCCGGGCTGCCGCAGCGTATACATGCGCTCATGGTTTTTCAGTTCCTCAGGCTGTGCAGCGGCGCGGGGATCCTGCCGCCCCGGGCAATGAAAGCGTCGGAGGAAAAGGGATGCACGGGAATCACCGGGGCGCGGCCCAGCAGGCCGCCGAACTCCACATAGTCCCCCACCCGCTTGCCCGGCGCGGGAATGATGCGGACGGCGGTGGTCTTACTGTTGACCATGCCGATGGCGGCTTCGTCGGCGATGATGGCGGCGATGGTGGCGGCGGAGGTGTCGCCGGGCACGGCGATCATATCCAGGCCCACGGAGCACACGCAGGTCATGGCTTCCAGCTTATCCAGGGTCAGCGCGCCGCAGGCGGCGGCTTCGATCATGCCGATGTCCTCGCTGACGGGGATGAACGCGCCGGAGAGGCCGCCCACATGGGAGGACGCCATCACGCCGCCCTTCTTCACCGCGTCGTTAAGCAGCGCCAGGGCGGCGGTGGAGCCGTGGGTGCCGCACTTTTCCAGGCCCATTTCTTCCAATATATGCGCCACTGAGTCGCCGATTGCGGGGGTGGGGGCCAGGGACAGATCCACGATGCCGAAGGGCACGCCCAGCCGTTCGCTGGCCTCCATGGCCACCAGCTGGCCCACGCGGGTGATGCGGAAGGCGGTGCGCTTGATGGTTTCCGCCACCACGTCAAAGGACGCGCCGCGCACGTTTTCCAGCGCTTTCTTCACCACGCCGGGGCCGCTGACGCCCACGCTCACCGCGCAGTCCCCCTCCCCGGGGCCGTGGAACGCCCCCGCCATGAAGGGATTGTCCTCCACCGCGTTGGCAAAGATCACCAGCTTGGCGCAGCCCAGGCCGTCCCTGTCCCCGGTCTTGTCCGCCAGCTCCCTGACGGCTTCGCCGCACAGGCGCACCGCGTCCATGTCGATGCCCGCCCGGGTGGAGGCCACGTTGACGGAGGAGCACATCAGGTCGGTTTCGCTCAGCGCCTCCGGGATGGAAGCGATCAGCCGCCTGTCCGCTGCGGTCATGCCCTTCTGCACCAGGGCGGAATAGCCGCCGATAAAGTCCACGCCCGTTTCCTTCGCGGCGCGGTCCAGGGCCTGCGCAACGGGGATGGGGTCGTCGACAGCCCCGGTGATCAAAGAGGCGGGCGTTACGGAAATGCGCTTGTTCACGATGGGCACGCCGATCTCCCGCTCGATCTCCCGGCCCACCTTCACCAGGTTTTCCGCCTGCCGCGCGATGCGGCTGTATACCCGGCTGGCCAGGCGGCGCTTGTCGTCGCACACGCAGTTGAACAGGGAGATGCCCATGGTAATGGTGCGCACATCCAGCTTTTCCTGGTCGATCATGCGCAGGGTTTCAAAAATCTGGCTGGTTTGAATCATACGGCAATTTCCCCCGTCTTACACCTGGTGCATGGCTTCAAAGATTTCGGTTTTCTGAATGCGGATCTGCAGGCCCATTTCTTTGCCCAGATCGTTCAGCGCCACCTGCAGCTCGTCAAAGGGGCAGGTGGGCTCTGACAGATCCACCACCATCACCATGTTGAAATACCCGTCGATAATCGTCTGGGAAATATCCAGGATATTCACGCCCCGCTCAAATAATACACTGCTGACCCCGGCGATAATCCCCTTCCGGTCAAAGCCCAGCACCGTGACCACAGCCTTCGATTCCGCTGCCATTTCGTTTCTTCTCCTCTCCGGCGGACGCTCCGCCTCCGTTTTGATTATACCATAACGCTTGCCGCTTTTCCCTCCGGGAAGCGGCAAGACGGCCGACCGCGCTGCGCGCCGGTCGCCTCGTTCATTATACCATAACGCTCGCCGCTTTTCCCTTCGGGAAGCGGCGAGACGGCCGACCGCGCTGCGCGCCGGTCGCCTCGTTCATTATACCATAACGCTCGCCGCTTTTCCCTTCGGGAAGCGGCAAGACGGCCGACCGCGCTGCGCGCCGGTCGCCTCGTTATTATACCATATCCGCTTACAGCCCGCAAGCGCTCACCACGCGGTCAAGGCCGTTCAGGTCGGGCAGGACGCGGATGCTGTGAAAGTCTTTTTCCAGCAGCGCGGCCACAGCCTCCGCCTCCCCGTCCCCCGCCTCCAGGCACAGCCAGCCCTGAGGCCGCAAATGCGCAGGAGCTTCCCTTGCGATGCGGCGGTAAAAGTCCAGGCCGTCCGGTCCGGCGAACAGGGCCAGGGCCGGTTCCTTTTCCACCTCCGCCTGCAAATGCCCCCGGAGGGACTCCGGAATGTAAGGCGGGTTGCTGATGATCACGTCAAACCGCTCCCCCGCCGCCGGTGCGAAAAGATCCCCTTGCAGGAAACGCACCTCCGCCTGCAGCGCCGCCGCGTTTTCCTTTGCCAGGGAAAGGGCTTCGGCGCTTATATCCGCGGCGGTGACGGCTGCTTCCGGGCACAGCTTTTTGACGGCGACGGCCAGGGCGCCTGTGCCGGTGCACAGGTCCAGCACCGCGCTGCCGGGCCGCACATGCCGCAGCGCTTCCTCGCACAGCGCCTCCGTGTCGTTCCGGGGAATCAGGGCGCGGCGGTCCGTCTTGAAGGAAAAGCCCATGAAGCTCTGGCTTCCCAATATATATTGCAGCGGTTCACGCTTTTCCCGCCGCGCCGCCATTTTTTCAAAGGCCGCCGCCTCCGCTTCCGTCAGTGTCCGGCCTTTGTCCGCCAGCATCATCAGCCGGGAGGTGCCCAGGGCTTCCGCCAGCAGGTATTCCGCGTCCAGCCGCGGCTCCGGGATTTCACGCAGCCGGGCTTCGGCTTGCTTTAACGCTTCGTATACAGTCATTTTTCCTTCCCCGTGTATTTATCAGGCAGATATTTCTCCGATAAGAAACAGGGACGGCGCTGGACCGTCCCCGTGATTCTTTCGTATATCCTATGCCTTGTGCAAAATGATCCATCCCTCGGGCGTTTTTTCACCGTCCGGCAGGCCGTGGAGGGCGGCGTTCATGGAAACGATGGCCACCTCGCACTGGTCGTCCGAAGGCTGGCGGGTGGTGAGGCGCTGCATCTGCAGGCCGGGCCAGCGCAGGGCCCTTGTCAGCGGGTTTTCCGCGTGGGCCAGGGCTTTGAGCACTTCATAGCTGATGCCCGCCACGCAGGGCAGCAGCAGGATGCGGCTCCCCACGCGCAGCATGTAATGGGCCCCCAGGTCAAAGCCGGTCAGCTGCAGCACCAGCACGTCGATGATGGAATAAAAGATGATGCTCAGGAAGAAGGTGAGCAGCAGGAAGCTGGTGCCGCAACGGGGGTGCAGGGTGGTGAACTGCTGGGCGTTCTTGGGGGTCAGCGGCAGGTCATGCTCATGGCAGTAAACCGTTTTATGCTCTGAGCCGTGGTACTGGAAGGTGGTGCGCATATCCGGGATCAGGCCCACAAGCCAGATATAGCCCATCAGCAGGCTGATGCGGATGATGCCGCTGACCAGGTTCTTCATCAGCAGCATTCCGCCGGTGGCATTCTCGGGGAAAAGCAGGATGACCAGGTTGGGCAGCAGCACGAACAGGCCCATGCTCATGGCCATGGCCATCACGATGGCGGTGCCCATGATCACCTTGTCCACGCTTTTGCCCAGCCTTTCCGCCAGCCATTTTTCAAACTTGGAGGGTTCCACCTCCTCTTCGTTGCCGGACATTTTCATGCTGTCCTCCAGCACGCGCATGCCGATGGCCAGCATCTGCACCATGTTCACCGTGCCGCGGATAAAGGGCTTGCCCAGCAGGGGATGCTTCTTGCCGGGGGCTTCGTAGTTTTCCCGCTTCACCACGATATCGCCGTTGGCGCGGCGCACCGCTATGGCGATGGCGTCCGGGCTTTTCATCATCACGCCGTCCAGCACCGCCTGGCCGCCGATATCCGCCCGGGGGCAGGATGCGCCTGTATTATCCTTCTTTTTCATAATAATATCCTTCTAACGATTTTTTGACACAATTGCGGAAAAATGAGAAAAGCAGCACCCACCACAAACAGGCGGCACTGCTTTTATTGGGGTCACTGCATACCAAAGCGCTTCTTGAAGCGGTCCACGCGGCCGCCGGTATCCACCAGCTTCTGCTTGCCGGTGAAGAAGGGGTGGCACTTCGAGCAGATTTCAACCCTCAGCTCCTTCTTGGTGGAGCCGGTTTCGAAGGTCTCGCCGCACACGCAGCGCACGATGCACTTCTCGTACTTGGGATGGATCTTTTCCTTCATTAGTTTTCACCTCTTTTGCCCTTGCAATTAGGATTCATGGGGGGCTGCCCATGAGCCGCAGGAGATATTATAGCATGGATCAAAGCAGAATGCAAGCACTAATTTTTTATTCCGCTTCCAGCGCTGTCACCGGCACGAAGCCGCGCATGATCTGGTTGTTGACCAGCACCTCCACAAACGCCCATACGGCGTTGGAGCAATACAGATTGCCCAGGAACAGCACATAGGTTCCCGCCGGGATCTGGGCCACGGTGGGGGCGATATGCTCGGGATCGTCCGTCAGCGGGGCGGCGGCAGCGAGGCGGCGGGTGTGGTACGCCAGGTTCAGCTGCGGCACGTTCACGATATTCGCCCCTGCCGCTTCCGCCCGGACATAGCCGATCCGGTATCCGCCGCTGCTCAGCGCGTAGCCGATCAGGAGCCAATCACCGTACCCCATGTTCTCCATGCCGTACACCTGGCAGGAGCCCTCGCCTTTGGTCGCTTTGCCGGAATTGGCGCGGTAGTAGTATTCGCCCGGGCCGGAATAGACGGGCCAGTTGCCGATGAGATACATATTTTTCGCCGTGGGCAGCCACACGCTGCTCAAAGGCAGGGGCGCGCTCGTGGGCGCGGGCTGCGCGGTGGGGGGATACCAGGGAACGGACGTGATGGTGGGCGCGTATGTGCGAAGGGGGATCGCGGTGACAGGGGGCCAGGTGGGCGTCACGGGGGCGGCGGTGGGCCACGGGACCGGCGTCGGCGCGGCTGTCACAGGCACGTTGCTGTTTCTCACATAGCCGCTCCACACGAATCCGCGCATCAGGCCCTGGGAGGTGTTGACCTCCACATAATACCAGTTGGTGTTCATGATGCCCAGCACGGTCATGGGCGTGTTTTCCGGCAGGGAAACCACCCGCTTCATGTTGATCACCGGGTCGTCGGTGACGGTGCAGTCGCCGCCCGCATAAGCGGTGTAATGGCTGAAATGCAGAGGCAGGATATCGCCGTTCACGTAAACGGCGGTGCTCAGCGCGTCCTTATGGACATAGCCGATGCGGTAGTCCCCGTTGGACAGCTGATAGCCCATCATGATCCAGTCCCCGTCCGAGCCGTACACCCGGGCGGCGCCGCCGCCATACATGGCTTTTCCCATATTGGCGCGGTAATAATGCCTGCCGGGCCCGGAAAATACGTCGTAGCTTCTGCCGAAATTGGCGCTGATGTAGGAATCCAGGCTCAGGATGGCCAGGGCCTTGGGCAAGAAAGAAAAGCATAAAATGACCGTCAGCGCATAACAAAGCATCCGGCGCTTCATCTGAAAAGCCCCCTTCCCGAATTGTCAGGAATCTATCGCTTTGCTTATTGTATCATCTTTGTAAAGAAATCGCAATAATTTGGTAAAAAGATTTACAGGTTTTTCATGGCGGCTTGTTACAATTCAGCTATTAGGGAGTGTTCACACTGCCGCTCAAAGGCTGAATTCTGGTTGATTATCCGTCATGCTGCGTTGCATTTCCTTGAAATACCGCCAGTATTCCTGCGGAAATGCGCCTTGCCTGACGAAAAATCATCTCAGAATCAGCTCTTTTCGGGTAGTGTGAACACCCCCTAGTAAACAGGTAAGGGGAACGCTGGGGCTGTTCGCCCCAGACCCGAACCAGGGGCCTGAGGCCCCTGGACCCGCAATAGCGGAAATTACTTGATATGAAAAGCGTAATTTGTTCCCGCTGTTTCTTGAGAAGGATAGAGAAACTTTCGACGTTGCGCTTCTGGCCCGGCGGCTGAAAGCCGCCTTCCCGGACGCGAAGCGTCCGGGAAAAGCCAGGGAATAATCCCAGGGGAAAGCGAGCTTTTCCCTGGGATTTTCCCGGGCTTTCTTGGGCCAGAAGCCGCTAACTTCCGTAACCCAAAATCGACTGGCGAAAATAGTTGGTTCTACCCAACGAAGTAGTTTCGCCTATCGGAGTCCAGAGGGTGAAACCCTCTGGCGCAGGTCTGGGCGCGCGGAGCGCCCAGCGTAACCCCTTGCAACTTTCCTCGATACCTGAATCGTTACGCCGGCTCGTTATGATTTAGGTATTCCTGGGGGAAACCAGGGCCCGCGGGAGAGAAGAAAATCAAGCGCCGGTATTGCTTTTCTTTGTGAATGATGGTATAATCCCCTCGTACAAGCTCCATCGAAAAAATGGAAAAGATGTGCCGTTCATTTCCAGAATATCCAGTGATTCCGTACCTTCACGCGCTGCGGCGCGAGGAAGATAGACCGTATCCATTTTATTAAAAGGAGGCATTCCCATGAAAAAATTCCTGTGCGTTGTCCTGGCGCTGATGATGCTGCTGTGCGCGCTGCCCGCCCTGGCGGACGTAGCCGCGGACGTGGCCGCCGGCGAAGCGCTTACCCATGACGAGCTGGTGCAGAAAGCCAAGGCCGAAACCGGCACCTTCGTCGTATACGGCAACACCAGCCGCATCACCACCGCCGCCGAGGACTTTGCGGCGCTGTACGACATCCCCTTTGAATCCAACAACCTCAAGGATCAGGAGATCTACACCAAGCTCCGCAGCGAAACCGGCAACGGCGCCGCCGACATGGTGATGATCCAGGACGGCGCGCAGCTCACCGACGCCATCGACGAGGGCCTGGTGATCAACTTCGTGCCCGCCGCCGTGAAGGGCGTGCTGGATGAAAGCGACCAGCAGCCCGCCCTGGTGCACCAGTACATCAACAAGCTGTTCATCTACAACAACCTGGGCGACAATGTGCCCGCCATCAGGAACGTGTGGGAGCTGACCGCCCCCGAAATGAAGGGCAATGTGATCTTCAAGAACCCTGAAAACGAAAAGGTCAACATGAACTTCCTGGTGATGTGCACCAGCGACGAGTGGGCCGACAAGCTGGCGGGCGCCTACTACGCCTGGAAGGGCGAGGACATCGACCTGGGCGAATACAAGAACGCGGGCTACAAGTGGGTGGCCGAATTCCTGGACAACGTGACCTTCGGCAAGTCCGACACCTCCATCGCCGAGGAAGTGAGCCAGGAGACCGCCGCCGGCAAGATCGGCCTGTTTGTGCTCAGCAAGCTGCGCTCCTCTTCCGTGCTCACCGATAACCTGACCGTGGCCCAGTACGATGCCTCCGCCAACGGCTACGCCGTGGAGCCCTTCGCCGGGTTCATGTATCCCATGTACACCATGATCAACACCAAGGCCACCCGGCCCTACACCGGCATGCTGTTCATCGAGTACCTGATGACCCAGGAAGGCTTCAAGCCCTGGGGCAAGAGCATCGGCGCTTACTCCCCCAACCCTGCCATTACCGTCAACGAAGGCGACCTGACCATCGACGTGTGGAAGGGCGCGCTGGTGATGGAGGACGCGGACTACATCCTGGAGAGCTTTGAAGTGGAAGACTTTATCCTCCAGCACTGCCAGAAATAACGTGGTGTCTCTGACACCACGCGAAGCAACCTGCGGTTGCCTGCCCGGGGCCTTCCGGCCCGCCCTTCGCTGAAAACCGGCCCAAGGGCAGGTTTTCCGGGCGCTCGGGCCCCGGCGGCGTACATGCCGCCGCCTGCGGATTATTGATGAAGGGGTTTGCGAACCCCTTCATACTTCCCCGGGATTCAATGATCTGCCCGGCGGGACGGTTCTGCCCGTCCCGCCGGTTTTGTGTTTTGCGCAGGAGTGTTCATTTGATATAATTTGACACATTCATTCAGAGGTTCGTCAGGCGCAATGGGAAGCTATCCAAAAGCCTTCCCCTCGCAGGGGAAGGTGGCGCGAAGCGCCGGATGAGGTGCACCCACAAGCAGTATATAAGAAAAGCAGCTTTTGTGAAACCGAACAATGGGTTCACCTCATCAGTCAGGCGCGAATTGACTTTCGTACTCTTGCCATGTTGGTTCCGCGCCTGACAGCTTCCCCTGCGAGGGGAAGCCTTTTGGCTGGCCCCTAAAAATTCCGAAGGGAGGAATTCGATGGAACAAACCATTGACCGAAGCAAACGCATGAACCGGGCGAAGGGGCGGATCCGGGCATGGCTGGCCAAGCCCGCCAACGTGATCCTGCTCATTTTTCTGATCACCCTGGCGGTGCTGACGCTGTACCCGCTGCTTACCATGCTGATGGAAACGGTCACCATCCACGTGGGCCGCGAAGCGCGGGCGGCGAAGCAAAGTGCGGGGGACTTTTCCTTTTACCATTTCCAGCGCCTGTTCGCCACGGCGGAGAACGACTACAGCTGGATCCAGTTTTACCAGCCCTTCCTGAACACGCTGATCGTGTCGCTGGCCTCGTCGCTGATCGCCATCCTGTTCGGCGGCGTGGTGGCGTTCCTGGTGACGCGCACGAACCTGAAGTATAAAAAGTTTGTGTCCGCCGTGTTCACATTTCCCTACATCATGCCCTCCTGGACGCTGGCGCTGTTCTGGGAAGCCTTCTTCAAGAACGTGAACATCGGGCTCAAAACCTCCAACGGCATCATGGCCGCCGTATTCGGCATCTATATGCCGGAGTGGTTCGTGTACGGCGCCTTCCCCATCGCGCTGGTGCTGGGGCTGCACTACGCGCCGTTTGCCTACATCCTGATCGGCGGCATCCTGCGCAACATGGACGCCAACCTGGAGGAAGCGGCCACCATCCTCAAGACCAGCCGGCCGCGCATCATCTGGCGCATCACCCTGCCCATCGTGAAGCCCGCCATGCTGAGCACCTTCCTGCTGGTGTTCGCCAGCTCCATGAGCGCCTATTCCGTGCCCGTGTTCCTGGGCTCGCCGGTGCGCTACTACGTGCTGTCCACCAAAATGAAATCCCTCATGGACAGCTATCCCGGCCAGGCGTACATCATCGTGGGCGTTATGATCCTCTTCGGCGTGGCCATCCTGCTGCTCAACCAGAAGGTGACCAACAGCCGCAAGCAGTTCACCACCGTGACGGGAAAGAGCGGCCAGATCAGCAAGATCAACCTGGGCAAGGCCAACCGGCCCGTGGCCATCCTGCTGGTGTTCGTGCTGCTGCTGGTGGCCGTGGTGCCGCTGGTGACATTCGCCATGGAATCCATCATCATCAAGGCCGGGGACTACAGCCTGAGCAACATGACCCTGGACTTCTGGATCGGCACCGATCTGTCCACCCGCCTGGACCAGGGCGACAGCACGGGCATCCTGCTGAACCCCAAGGTCTGGAACGCGCTGGGCTTCAGCCTGGGCCTGGCCGTCACCTGCGCGGTGGTGGCGGGCACCTGCGGCATCCTGGTGGGCTACGGCGTGGCAAAGCGCCGGGGCAGCCGGCTGGCCTCCTGGGTCAACTCCCTGTCCTTCTTCCCGTACCTCATGCCCTCCCTGGCTTTCGGCGCGATCTACCTGGCGATGAGCAGCAAGATCCCGTGGCTGCGGGGCTTCCTGCTGCTGGCGCTGGTGGGCTCGGTGAAATACCTGCCCTTCGCCTCCCGCTCCGGCGTGAACGCCATGCTGCAGCTCTCCGGCGAGATCGAGGAAGCTGCCGTGATCACCGGCGTGCCCTGGTGGAAGCGGATGGTGCGGGTCATCTTTCCCATCCAGAAATCAAGTTTCCTCAGCGGCTACCTGCTGCCCATGGTCAGCTGCATGCGTGAGCTTTCTCTGTTCGTCCTGCTGGTGCCCACCAGCAACACCATCCTCACCACCATGCTGATGCAGTATTCGGAAAAGGGCTGGGCCCAGTTCGGCAATGCCATCAACCTGCTCATCATCATCGTGGTGCTGCTGGTGAACTTCCTCGTCAACAAGCTGACGGGCGCATCCATCGATAAGGGGGTCGGCGGTTAATATGCCGGAAATCATACTGAAAAACGTAGCCAAGCGTTTTGGCAAATTCGTGGCTGTGGACAACCTGAACCTGAACATCCCCAGCAATTCCTTCATCACCCTGCTTGGCCCCTCCGGCTGCGGCAAAACCACCACCCTGCGCATGATCGCCGGGCTGGAAACGCCCACGGAGGGCAGCATTAGCATCGACGGCAAGGTGGTATTCGACGCGGACAAGGGCATCAACCTGCCGCCCAACAAGCGGGACGTTGGCTTCCTGTTCCAGAACTACGCCCTCTGGCCCCACATGACCGTGTACCAGAACATCGCCTTCGGCCTGGAAAACCTGAAATGGGATAAGAAACGCATTCAGGAGCGGGTGAAGGAGCTGCTGGAGATGCTGCGCATCGGGCAGTTTGAGAAGCGCTATCCCAGCGAGCTGTCCGGCGGCCAGCAGCAGCGCGTCGCCATCGCCCGCACCCTGGCCCCGGGGCCCAAGGTGCTGTTCATGGACGAGCCGCTGAGCAACCTGGACGCCAAGCTCCGCATGGAAATGCGCACGGAGCTCAAGCGCCTGCACCGGGATACGGACTCCACCTTCGTCTACGTGACCCACGACCAGCTGGAGGCCATGACCCTGTCCACCAAGGTCTGCATCATGGAGACCGGCATATTGCAGCAGTACGCCCCGCCGCTGGAAATGTACAATAACCCCGCCAACCTCTTTGTGGCTGACTTCATGGGCAACCCCACCATGAACTTCATCGACGGCCATCTGTCCGCAGACGGCACCGTGTCCTTTGGCGGCATGAAAGCCCGCTTCGAAGCCCAGGATCCGGGAGCGCTGCGCGACCAGGACGTGGTGGTCGGCATCCGGCCCGAGTATATCCACATCGACGAGGACGGCGCTGTGGAAGCCACCGTCTATTCCACCCTGCCCTCCGGCATGGAAACCACCGTGAAGCTGGATGTGAACGGCGCTTCCCTCACCGCCGTGGTCTTCGGCGACGTGGACTACCCCGTGGACGCCAAGGTGAAAATCGGTTTCCATAAAGCCGCCGTGATCTTTGATAAGAAGGACGGGAAGAATATCGCACGGGGGAAGCTGACGCTGGTTTGATATTTTAAAGAGCACTTTAAGTCAGTAAAGGGATACGCTGGGCGCTGCGCGCGCCCAGACCTGCGGCAAGGGATTTCATCCCTTGCATCCCAATAGGCGAAAGCACTTCGTTGGGTAGAACCAGCTATTTTCGCCAGTCGATTCGGGGATGCGGAAGTTAGCGGCTTCTGGCCCAAGAAAGCCGGGAAAATCTCCAGGGGAAAGCTCGCTTTCCCCTGGGGATTATTCCCTGGCTTTCACCGGACGCTTTGCGTCCGGTCAGGCGGCTTTCAGCCGCCGGGCCAGAAGCATAACGTCGAAAGT
>JAFZOG010000107.1 GCA_017550745.1 Clostridia bacterium
CCGCCAACCTCTGCCGTACGGCAGGAAACAATCTTTCCTTCACGGATCAGCCCTGTCACCTGGTTGTAGAGGGCCAGCAGGGATTCCGTTACCGGCAGGCCCTGTTCGTCCCGTTCCGGCTCCAGCACGACCACGGGATGACCCGCTTTCTTGAACTCAGGGGAAATGATGTCGCCGGTCTTGGCTGTGGTCACCGCGAAGGAAACCAGCGTAGGCGGCACATCCAGCTTTTCAAAGGAACCGGACATGGAGTCCTTGCCGCCGATGGCGCCGACACCCAGGTTCATCTGGGCCTCAAAGGCACCCAGCAGGGCCGCCAGGGGCTTGCCCCAGCGCTTTCCATCCGTTCCGGGTTTCTCAAAGTATTCCTGGAAGGTCAGGTACACGTCCTCAAAGGAGGCACCGGCCGCAATCAGCTTGGTGACAGAATCCACCACAGCCAGATAGGCGCCGTGATAGGGGCTGAAGGAGGTCAGCTCCGGATCATAGCCCCAGGCCATCAGGGAGCAGTCATCCGTGTGTCCCTTTTCCAGGCTGATCTTCTGGACCATCGCCTGGATGGGGGTCAGCTGGTTCCTGCCGCCGAAGGGCATCAGCACCGTGCCGGCGCCGATGGTGGAGTCAAACCGCTCGGACAGGCCCCGGCGGGAGCAGACCGCCAGGTCGGAAGCCGTGGTCTTCAGCAGCTCCGCAAAGTCCGCGGGCTCCTGCTTCGGCAGATCCGCGGCGGGATGGGAAGCCGCAGGGGTAATCGCGGTATGCTTCGGGGCACCGTTGGAGTTCAGGAACTCACGGCTGATATCCACAATGGTCTTTCCGTTCCAGTTCATCCGCAGGCGCGGCTCAGCCTTCACTTCTGCCACGATGCAGGCCTGCAGGTTTTCCTCTGCAGACAAGGCCAGGAAAGCTTCCGCATCTTCCGCGGCCACAACCACGGCCATGCGCTCCTGGCTCTCGGAAATGGCCAGCTCAGTACCATCGAGGCCTTCATATTTCTTCGGTACCGCGTTCAGGTCGATTTCCAGGCCGTCCGCCAGCTCGCCGATGGCAACGCTGACGCCGCCCGCACCGAAGTCATTGCAGCGCTTGATCAGCCTGGTGGCCTTCGGATTGCGGAACAGCCGCTGGAGCTTGCGCTCTTCCGGCGCGTTACCCTTCTGGACTTCCGCGCCGCAGGTTTCCACGCTGTGGGCATTATGGGCCTTGGAGGAACCGGTGGCACCGCCGATACCGTCACGGCCGGTGGAACCGCCCAGCAGGATCACCACGTCGCCGGGAGCCGGACGCTCGCGGCGTACATTTTCCGCGGGAGCCGCGGCAATTACTGCGCCGATCTCCATACGCTTGGCCGCGTAGCCGGGATGATAGATTTCATCCACAATGCCGGTGGCCAGGCCGATCTGGTTGCCGTAGGAAGCATAACCGGCCGCCGCGGTAGTCACCAGCTTGCGCTGGGGCAGCTTGCCGGGGATGGTTTCAGAAACGGGCTTGGTGGGATCCGCAGCACCGGTCACGCGCATCGCGCCGTAAACATAGGCCCGGCCGCTCAGGGGATCCCGGATGGCGCCGCCGATACAGGTGGCCGCGCCGCCGAAAGGTTCAATCTC
>JAFZOG010000108.1 GCA_017550745.1 Clostridia bacterium
CAGTTGGAGATTGGTTATGCTTACGTTCCCTCTCTGCCTCGGAAGATATTTTTCAATCTTCTCATACTGCTCCTGTGTGATCTCCATGACTATATTATAGCTGTATTTTATTAATTGTCAATAGTGTGAACAGACTCTAGTCACGTTCGCGGCGCTCAGCTTTGCCTGCGCACCAAACTCCCTATCAAAGCTTTTCGTGAAAGCGTCCATGTGTTCGGTGGAAACACCGCATCTTTTCTTCCCGTTTCCAACTGTTTCTGTTACTCAGTGTTTTCTTCAAATTGCCGAAAGCAAAGCTCCTGTGTGAACATATAAACAGGAAGCCGTCATTCCATTTCATTCGCGTGCATGTACAGGTAGCCTTTCAGTCCTTACAGCAGCGTACCGTGCTTGCCGGAGGTATCCAGAACCGCGTGAATCCGATCCATCAAGGGCGGATCATCGGAGGATATCCGCAGCAAGGCCTTTTCCAGACGGCCCATTTGTTCAAACCGCTCATCCCTGTTCCGGATTGCCTGGTCGGTATTGATCAGGGGGTGCGTATCAGTGTCGAATTCACGCAGTAAAAGGATTTTGGCTATGTCTTCCCGAGTGATGATGACGTTTGGGTCTTTGGCCAGAATTTCAAGCGCCATACGGTCTGAACTGTAGATCAGTGATTTGATATACAGGCTGCGAAGGCCGGGAATGTATCGGCCCGGCAGCGTCAACACCTGAAACAGGATGTTGTTGTATCCCATATAGATATTACCCAGTTTGGTGGCCAGCTTGAAGCGGAGCTCTGGCATCCTGTCGTCCATCATATACACACTCAAGGCTGTGGACAGAACCATGTATTTTTTTCCGTAGGCGACGATCTCCTGAATGGTGATCGGTTCGCCGTGATCGGAGAAATAGAGCTCCGGGATTTTTTTCATTCCCAGGATCGCCGCGTACTGATCCAAGATTTTCTTTGGCTCTCCGGAGATCAGATCGTTGCATGTCAGATCCTCGCTGGCGGCTCTGTTTCCCTCATTGAACAGCGCAATCCAGTAGTAAAGATAGACGTACAGGAAAAGAATCAGGACAATCCAGGCCCCGGCTTTCACCAGCAGGGCGGCGACGTCCTGTTCAACTTCAAGCCAGGCAGCAAGCGCTTCCACGGTGGCGCTTTCATCGGCTGGCGTTTTGACGGTGTAGGTGACGTTCCAAGCCAAGAGGATGAGCAAGCCAATCGTCAGAAATGCGGAAAGGAAAGACAGAATCCGTTCCGCGGGATGTCTGGCCCTCCGGGCCATGGCATCCGCTTCCGATGGGACGCCTGGGATGCCTTGATGATGATTTCGCATGGTTTGACTCCTCCTATCACTAGGATCCAAAACATATTTTCTTCCCGGGGTTTCTTATGCCGAGTTGTCCAGTTTCGTTTCCGCACCGTAACGGGTCAGCAACTCATCATATTCCGCGATGGCGCCGTCCCGGAGCGCCAGCATCATTGACTGGAAAGAGCTTCTTCCATAAAAACCTGAAAGGGAACCGCAGAGCAGCGTGAATACCAGCAGGATGCTTTCACACTGATTGGAATAAATCAGCGTTTCCTTAATCCGCACAGCGGTGAATAATAGTATACCATAGAAATAGCGGGCAGACAAGAAAAAAACGATCTTTTGCGGGAGCGGGCAAGGCTCCTTTTTTAATCCCCGCAAATGGTAACCGTAGCGATAACCGCCGAAGTAATCTTATGAACATCAGTTTCCTTGACCGCCCAGCCGTTTATGATGCCAATGCCCGCTGGGGAACAAGGGAGCGGAACAGACTATGGGAAGCGTTCATAATAAAGGATGGCAAAGAAACCCTGCTCGGCGTATTCGCAACGGAAAAAGAAGCGATAGCCGCACGAAAAGCAGCTGAAAAGATCGTGGCAGTGTTTTGGAAACCGGTTGAGCCCGATATTCCCGCCGCCGAACCCATAGAGCCATGGAAGGTGAAAACCACGGGGCCGAAGATTTTGACCAGCAGTCCTTCGCAGGGCTGATTTTTGTTTTTGGAGGAAACACATGAACACACCTATCCTCATCCGTGACCATTTTGAAAACGCCAAGCAGTACCAAATTCCCCGCGGCGATCTCATCATATGTGATCTGCCATACGAGCTGGGAAGCAAGATGTACGCCAGCAACCCTTCCTGGTACTGGGTGTCTCTGCCCCTGATCGGTCAGCTGGGGAAAAACTACGCCTGCGGCTATGACAGCCTGATCACCGGCGACGAGCTGCTCAAAATGGCCTGCGACCGCATCCGGCGTATGCAGCTTGATATGGGCGGCAAGCTGGCCTATCTGGAATGTGAGGATACGCCGGGGCTGATCCGCTTTTACGAAGAAAACGGCTTTTACCGGTTCGGAAATCGCAATTTGGACAAGGACGAGCCCGGCCAGAAGCGCTATCTGGCGCAGATGATCAAATACTTTTCATCCCACGGCTGAAGCAAACGAAAGCATCCGGTCCCCGCGGCCCCATAATCCCGCCGCGAGTCCCGGATGCTTTTCATTCGCGCTTACGCCTGTTCGGCTTTGGCTTTCATTTCCTTTTTGTTTTCGTACATGATGTGGTCGGCCCGGCGGAACACGTCGTCCACGGTGTCGTCCCCCTCGAAGAGGGCGTAGCCGATGGCGGCGTTGACCTTTTCCCAGGGCTCGCCCTGGGTGCGGGCGGCGGCCTCGCGGAATTCGCGGACGCGGTCTTCGATCTGCGCGTAGTCGCGGTCCTTGATCACGACGACGAATTCGTCGCCGCCGAAGCGGTAGACGGGGGAGTGGTGGAAGACCTCGCAGATCACGGCGCAGGTATTGCGGATGGCGATATTGCCTTTTTCGTGGCCGTAGGTGTCGTTCATCTCTTTGAGGCCGTTCATGTCCACCATCACGATGCCGTACTCGGCCTTGCCCTGGCGCATTTCCTCGGTGAGGCGGGTCACCTGCTGGTCGTAGGCCAGCTTGCTGCCCACGCCGGTGAGGGCGTCCTTATGGGCCAGCTCGTTCATTTCGTTGGCCTCGATGCGGGTCTGGGTCAGTTCCTGGTTGGTGATCATCAGGTTGTCGATATAGCCGCGGATGTTGTGCACCATCGTCTGGATGGAGGCGTACAGGGATTGGATCTCGTCCTTGGATCGGATGGGCAGGTTCTCCAGGGCGCTGTTGCCGTCCTGGCCGGCGTTGTAATGGGCGGCGGCGCTGCTGAGCATATTGATGGGGCGGATGATGGCCCGGTTGACGGCCCAGATGCCCACCACGCTTACCAGCAGCGTCAGCCCCAGCAGCACGGCGCTGTGCAGCAGGGCGTAGCGGTTCTGCTGGCCGCGCACCACGTCCATGGAGATATCCGTCATGGCGTAGCACACCAGGCGTCCGTCCGCGCTGTGCACCGGCACGCCCGCCGTAACCAGCCAGCCGTAGGCCTCGGTATTGGTGATGAAGGGCAGGAAGCCGCGCTCGGGATTGGGCGGCTCCATGTTCTCCTCGTACACGGGATCAAAGCAGCCCGGCGGGCAGGCGTCCTCGTAGGCCCCGACCACCAGGTAGATCATCGTCTTCCGTTCGGTATCCAGGGTGCACAGGTACAGGCAGTCCACGTCGTTTACGTCCTGAATCGTGCGCAGCTCCTTTTGCAGCTCCTGGAAGTCCTCCCGCTGCTCGATCTCCGCGAAGTGCGCGATATAGGTCTCGAAGGCCTCCGTTTCCCACTCGTCGCTGCTCACCTTTTCGTCCGTGGCGTTGTAGATCGCCATCACGGCGTCCAGCAGAGATTCGGCGAGCTCGGCGTCCACCACGGCGGCCACCGTGCGCGACACGTCGAGGGAACGGTTTTTATAGGTGGTATCGATGATATCGCGGAACGTCTCCACGCTGATCATCGTGCCGGCCAGGCTGAGCACCAGGGCGATGGCCACGATCAGCATCACCGTTTTCGCGCGCAATGAGAACTTCATGCTTTGTCCTCCTGTATTGTAAGAGCGGCGTGCATCCGCCCGAAATATGCTGTAAATATGACCGGAGAATCCGTCCTCCGCGGCGGATGCCGTATAATCCATCAATATTAGAGCTTGTTCACACTAATGCATCAATAATCATAGCAAACAAGATAAAGCCTGCAAAGAGAATGTCGAGTTTATCATAGCGAGTGAATATCCGCCGGAATCGCTTGATTCTCCGAAAGAACCGTTCAACCTCATTCC
>JAFZOG010000109.1 GCA_017550745.1 Clostridia bacterium
CATTTCAGAATTAACTGTCTTTCTCCTCATTCTCTCTGTATCGTTTTCAAGATTCCCGCGCCCTCTCTTGAGCGCTTGGTTAGAATACCACATCATCCGCTCTATGTCAACTCCTTTTTTTATCCTTTTTGGAGTTTTTTCTGATTTTCATCTATTTCCCGAACAATCCACTGTTTTATTTGGATTTTTTTTCACTCTATATCCGAACATTCATATCCATTAAGTGCAATGAACGTTCATAATTTAAAAGAATATCTGTTCCCATTTTAGGCAGTTTAAAACAAAAATCCTCCGTCCTGTTCGGATGCGCCTGGAAATGATTGCCGGCTTTCCCTGCGCGATTCCGGATAAAAACGGAGGATTCGCTATGATTCAACTGTTATTGAAATTCATATACCAGCGTTACTTCGGCGCTGACCGTGATATCGCCGCCGGTAATGACCGTGCCGCTGTCCATGCCTTTTCCTTCATAAGCAAATGTGTTGCTTACGCCGTAACCGGCGTTCGCGTACTGGTTCTGAGCCGCGTTCACGGATACCAGTCCGCCCAGCTGCACTTTTGCGGCAGCAGCCAGTACGGCGGCTTTTTGCATCGCGTCTTCTACGGCGCGGGTCAGCGCTTTCTGATAAGCCTCATTCTCCTTGGAGGACGAAAACTGGATGCCATAGCTTGTATTGGCTCCGGCTTCCATGGAGGCGTCCAGCACCGTGCCGATCAGGTTCAAGTCATGCACGGTGACAGACACTGTGTTCTGCACCTCGTAATACAAAGTGCGCGTTTCCTGTCCGAAGGAAGAAACGGAATAATCATACTGGCTGTATACGTTGAACTGGCTGGTCATAATATCCTGATCCTCAATGCCGCACCCGTGCAGCGCGTCCAGCACCGCGTTCATCAGCGCCGCGTTCTCCTTCTGTGCCTCCTTGACGGTTTCCTTTTTGGTATTCACGCCGATTTGAAGGGTGGCTGTATCCGCGGCCAGGGAGACCGCGGCGTTTCCGGTGACGTGCATCAGGCAGGGGTCGGTTTCCGCCAGTGCCGGAACAGAAAGCGCCAACAGCAAACCGGCCATACAGACAGTGAAGAGCTTTTTCATCATTTTGATTCCTTCTTTTCCTTCCTATTCTTTTTCACTTTCTTTACGATCACCCGGACAACCAGTGCCACCGCGCCAAGGGTGATGAGCCAGGGCAGCGCGGACACAAGGAAAATGACCATATCCTCCAGGAACGCAGCGCCGCTCTCCAGGGAATCCCGGAAGCCTTCGGCGATACGCTGGCCCAGCGTGACCTGCTTAAGCTCCGTTACCCGCACTTCCTTCACTGTAGCGCGGACGGTAGCGTATTCCACCTTGCCGTCGTAGGTTTTCAGCTGGGAGGTGTAACGGTCGATATAATACTGCGCGTCGGCGATAGCGGCCTCGATCTCGATCAGATCGGATACGTCTCCCGCCGCCTGGAACATGCTTTGCAGCCGCTCCAATTTTTTCTGTTGGGTTTCCAGGCGGGTTTTCACATCATAGTAGCTGTCGCTCACATCCTGCATTTCCTGGGTCATGGACGTGACATTCCCGATGCCCTCCGCGCCGGCAAGGAATTCATCCAGCCGCTGGGAAGGGATGCGCAGGGTAAGGGACGCGCTGCGGGTCTGGCCGCTGGAAGCGTCGCCGCTGGCGGAAAGGTATTCCACCCGGCCGCCAAGCTCCTTGGCCAGGGTTTGGAGGCTCTCCAGGTCCGCGTCGTAGTTGGTGGTCTTAATGGTGAAGCTGGCGCTGCGGATGATCTTTTCCTCCTGGACAGCGCCGCCCGCCGCGGTATCCGCCTGCGCTTCCTCCATTTCAACGGCCATGTCATAGTCGTCATAAGCGGACGCCATCATCGGTGTTTCATAGGCCATGCTGTAGTATTCGCCCGCATCGTTGCTCCTGCGCGCCACGCTGCTGCCTGACTTTGCGGCCTGTGAACCGGTTCCGTACTCGACAGACGCGCCGGTCGCCTTGGTTCTGGCGGGCATACTGTCCCTTGTCAGCGCTGTGCCGCCCAGCACGAACACCAGCACGGCTGCAGCCGCGATCCATGTTTTCCAGGGAAATTTCCTTGCTTTTCTATCCTCCATCGTATCTTCCTCCCGAATCATCCGCCGCCAGGAGGAGGAGAAGGCTTCGGGTACCTCGATTTCTTCATCCATCCGCCGGGCGTCATTCAGCAGGGCAAGCCGCGCGGCGCAGTCCGGACAGGCCGCGGCGTGCTCCCGCATCCGATCCGCTTCCATTTCGGTAAGCGAACCGTCCACATAGGCGTCGAGAAGAGTTGAAAATTCTTTACAATCCATGTTTTCGCCTCCTCTCATTTCTTTAGACGGATTGGGAAGAAAAAAGTTCCGAAGATTTTTGCAATATACCGCCGAGTTTTTCCCTTGCCCGGTTTACCCTGCTTTTTACCGTGCCCAGGGGCAGTTCCAGGGTTTCCGCTATTTCATCATACGCCATGCCGCGCATATCCCGAAGCACAATCATCCGCCGCATCTCTTCCGGAAGCTGATCCAGCCCCTCCCGCAGCAGGCGCATACGTTCCTTTTGTACCAACCGGGCGTAAGCTGTCGGCGCGGTGTCCGGCACGTCGAAGTTCGTTTCCTCCCGCATGGCGTCCAGCGACGCCGCGGGCCGCCGCTTGCGCAGGGCGTCTGTACACGCGTTCATGGCGATCCGGGTGATCCAGGTAGTAAACGATGCGTCGCGGCGGAAGGAGCCAAACGCTTTGAACGCCCGCAGCATGGCCTCCTGGGCGCAGTCCTGGGCATCCTCCCTGTTCCCCATCATATGATAACAAACGGCGTACACCTGCCGCTCGTTTTCCGCAGCCAGGCGTTCAAACTGTTCTCTTTCCTGATTTCTGGAAAAAAGCCTGATGGACATGCGCCGCTTCCCTCCTTGTCTCGCATACCGGACAGCATCATTGTACCACCGATCTGCCGAAAAGGAAATATGATTTCCATTTCATTTTCGGGAAAATACACACGCGGAAACGTGCATAGCGAAGCATTGAATGCTGCCATCCCTGGCCTATTTATCAATATAATGTATTATCTGGTTGTTTTATTTTTCTGATTTGACCGTTTTATACATTTTTTAATATTGACAACTGGTTTTTCATCGCTTATAATGTATATGCTGGTAAATCAAATCCGACGTTGATCGATATGTACTGTTTGCCAAGAAGGGAGCGACGGCTCGTGCGATACGCCAATCCCATCCTGCGCGGGGATTATTCCGATCCGGATGTGATCCGTGTGGGCGAAGATTTTTATATGATCTCCTCCTCTTTTACCTACGTGCCCGGTATTCCGGTGCTGCATTCCAGGGATCTTGTCCACTGGGAGCTGATCGGCTACGCGGCGCGGCGCCTTCCTTTTGCCCGGTACGACAAACCCGCCCACAAATGCGGCATCTGGGCCCCCAGCCTGCGGTTTCACAACGGGCTGTTTTATGTGTATGTGTGCATGCCGGACGAGGGGTTATTTGCTTTTACCGCCAAAGACCCGGCGGGAGAATGGGAATGCCACTACGTGAAGGACGTGACCGGCTGGATCGACCCCTGCCCGCTGTTTGACGATGACGGGCGGGTATGGCTTGTCCACGGTTTCGCCGCCAGCCGGGCGGGGATCAACAATGTGCTGTATGTGCATAAAATGTCCGCCGACGGCCTGACGGTAGTGGATAAGGGCCGGATGGTATACGACGGCGCGGACCACAACGACATCACCGTGGAAGGGCCCAAGGCCTACAAGCGGGACGGCGTTTACTGGATCCTGTGTCCGGCGGGCAGCGTGAAGCCCGGATACCAGCTGGCCCTGCGGTCAAACAGCATCTACGGCCCCTATGAACGCCGGGTGGTGCTGGGCCAGGGCAGCACGCCCATCAACGGCCCCCACCAGGGCGGCTGGGTCAGCGACGGCCGGGGAAAGGACTGGTTTATCCATTTTCAGGACATGGACGCCTACGGCAGGGTGACCCACCTGCAGCCGGTGGATTGGACAGACGGCTGGCCTGAAATCGGCAGGAAGGGTTCGCCGGTGCTGGGCGGGCAGATCGATTTGCCCCCCTTCGCCGCGGAAATCCCCACATCCGATGAGTTCGTCCATGGCCTGGGGCTGCAGTGGCAATGGCAGGCCAATCCCAGCATGAGCTGGTATTCGGAATTAAAGCCCGGACTGCGGCTGCACGCCGCGCCGGCGGAAAGCCTGTTCCACGCGGGCAACTTCCTTTCCCAGCTCATGCAGAACCACGATTTTGACATGGACACCCAGTTCGACACCCATGCCCAGGACGGCGACATTTCGGGCCTGGGCATGATGGGCTATACATATTATTATATCGCGCTCGGCCAGGGCCGGGTGAGCCTGAAAATGGGCATGGCGGTGGAAATCAGCCGCTGGGTGCCGGAGCGGGTCACGGAAACAGCCATTGCGGAGGTCATGTGGCCAAGCGAGCGGATCATGCTGCGGATGCGGGTCAGGCGGGGCAACGTGTCCTTCTTCTATGGCGAAGGCAGCCATTCCCTGCGGCCCCTGGGCGGCGAATATCCCATGACCGGCGGCGGATGGACCGGCGCGCGCCCCGGCCTGTTCACCCTGAACACCCTGGGCCGCTGGGGCGGCTGGGCGGATGTGCAGTACGTTAAGTTTTCTACATTATAAAAAAATTCGAAATATAAGAATGAAACAACGACCACCGAGGAGGAGCGTCCTGTGAAACGTCTTGCCGGGATGATGCTGATGGTTTTCTGCCTGACGGGGGTTCTTTGCGCCCAGGGAGAAACCGTCGGCGGCGAATGGGCCGATTTATACGCTTTGTCTGCGGAAACCGCCATTGAATACGGTGATTTGCGGGAGGAATGGGCGCAGAACCCTGACGTCTATGCCCCCGCGCCGCAGGACGCCCGCATCGAGCTAAAGCCTGCCGATGCGGAGCTGTCCGGCGACATCCGGTTCGTGGAGCATTTTGACGCGTATGGCCCGCTGTATCCCGCGCAGAAAGGCGCGTTTGACGCTGTGCTGTCCGCGGGGGACAATGATTCCGCCGCCGTTTGGCATATCACGGTGGAGCACGCGGGCCTGTACGAGCTGCAGGTTTCCTATCTTGCCCTGGGCGGAAACGAAGCCAAGGTGCAGCGCAAAATCACCATTGACGGGGAAATGCCCTTTGAGGAAGCCAACAACCTGTGCTTCTACCGCGTGTTTGAGGAGGAAGTGCAGGCAAACGGCAGGATGCGCGTCAATGCCATCGGCGATGAGGTATGGCCGCACATGTATGAAAAAGAAGTGTGGCAGACCGTGCGGGCGGTGGATCAGCAGGCCATTTATGTGGATCCGCTGCAATTCTACCTCTCCGAGGGCCGGCATGAAATCTGCTTCCAGTATGTGGACCAGCCCGTGGTGCTGGGGGAAATCGCTTTCGTAAGCCCCAGGACGTATCCCGCCTATGCTGAAAAGCTGGCCCAGTGGCAGGCGGCGGGCTGCCAGCCCGTATCCTCCGGGACGGTCGTCAAGCTGCAGGCGGAAAACAGCGCCTGGCGCAGTGAAAACGTCATCCGCCGCGAATCCGACGCCGACCCCATGACCGAGCCCAAGTCCGGCGCAGAGCGGGTGCTGAATATCGTAGGCGGTTACCGCTGGCGTCTTGGCAACGCGGCGGTGAGCTGGGACATCGACGTGCCCGAATCCGGCCTGTACGCCATTCACTTTAAGGTGCTCCAGAGCACCGACCCGGGAATGCCCTCCTACCGGCAGATCATGATCGACGGTGAAATCCCCTTTGAGGAAATGAAGCTCTATTCCTTCCCCTATGACAGCCATTGGTACGGCGACACCCTGCGGGACGCGGACGGCGTGCCGTACCAGTTTTACCTTGAAAAGGGAAAGCACACCCTCACCGCCACGGTGAAGCTGGGGCCCATCGGCGACATCATGCGCCGCACGGAAAAGGATACCGCCTATTTGAGCCGGATGCAGCGGGAGATCGTGAAAATCACCGGCACGGAGCCGGATTACAATTATGAATACGACCTGTACCGCACCATGCCGGAGCTGAGCGGCCAGCTTATTTACCTGGCGGAGAGGCTTTCGGAAAGCGCTGACCTGCTGGCCTCTATTTCCAGCGAAACCACCTCCATGGAAAACAACTACCGGCAGATCATCGACCAGCTTCATTTCTTCGCCGAAGACGTGGACCGCATTCCCAAGGCCCTCAGCGACCTGGACAACGCCCAAAGCAACCTGGGCACCTATATCGCTTCCATTGAAAAATGCCCCATGGCCATGGATTACCTGGCGCTGACCGCGCCGGACGCGGCGTTTGAAATCACCACCTCCAATTTCCTTCAGCGCATGGCCGTGACAGGGGAAAACTTCATCGCTTCTTTTTCCAAGGATTATGACAGCGTGGGCCTGATCGTGGACGATATGCCCGAAAACAAGGAGACCACCCTGCTCAACGTGTGGATCGCCCGCGGCACCGAGTGGGGCGAAATCCTCAAGGAGCTGGCCGACGAAGATTTCACGCCCAAGACCGGCATCGTCATCAATCTGCACGTGCTGCCCGCGGGGCAGCTGTCCACCGGGTCCGTCAACACCATCATGCTGGCTGTGGCCAGCGGCACCGCCCCGGACGTGGCGCTCAGTGTGCAGTACAATCTGCCCAACGAATTCGCCTTCCGCGGCGCAGTGGCGGATCTGACCCAGTTCCCGGATTTTGAGGAAGTGGCCTCGGGCTTTTATGAAAGCAGCCTGATCCCCTTCCGCTACAACGGCGGGGTGTACGCGCTGCCGGAAACCATGGACTTTACCTGCCTGATTTATCGGCAGGACGTGCTGGCGGAGCTGGGGCTGGAGCTGCCGGAAACCTGGACGGACCTGTACCAGAAAGTGCTGCCCAGGCTGTATGAAAACAACATGAGCTTCTCCCTGCCGGTGGATACCTCCGTATCCAGCAATTCTCCCGGCGCGCTGCGCGGGTTCACGATGCTGCTGCTGCAAATGGGCGGCGATTATTACAAAGGCGGCGGGGCCGCGTCCGGGCTGGATACGCCGGAAGCCTACAAAGCCTTTAAAGCCTGGACGGACATGTACGCCAACTATGAAATCGACGCGGAAAGCAATTTCTTCACCCGCATCCGTACCGGCACCATGCCCATCGGCATCGGGAATTATACCACCTACATGCAGTTGATGACCTCCGCGCCGGAGCTGTACGGCCGCTGGAGCATCGCCCCTGTGCCCGGCACGCTGCAGCCCGACGGTACCGTCAGGCATACCGTGGGCACCACGGCGTCCACCGCCAACATCATCCTGAGCCAGAGCGAAAAGCAGGAGGCGGCCTGGGAATTCATGAAGTGGTGGTGCAGCGAGGAAGTGCAGACCCGCTACGGCCGTGAGCTGGAAGCCATCCTGGGCATGGGCGCCCGGTGGAATACCGCCAATGTGAACGCCTTTTATTCCCTGCCCTGGGACGCCCGGCACGAACGGGTCATCCGGGCGCAGATGGAAGCCGCGGAAGAACAGCTGATCGTTCCCGGCGGCTACTTTACGGGCCGCCACATCATCAATGCCTGGAACCGGGTGGTCATCAACAACGAAAACGCCCGGGACGCCCTGGAAAAAGCGGTCAAGGACATCAACAAGGAGCTGCATAACAAACGGCTGGAGTTTGGGCTGGAATAAAGAAAACCAAGGAGTGATTGCCGTGCAGGCAGTGAATAAGAGCGGCTTCAAAGAATGGATGCGCAAAAACGGCACCGGGTATGCCTTTTTGCTGCCCTTTCTGATCCTGTTCGCGGTGTTTGTGATCGTGCCGGTGGCGGTAGCCATGTACTACAGCCTGACCAATTACAACATGATCCAGCCCGCCCGGTTCGTGGGCATCAGCAATTATTCCCAGCTGATCCTGGATGACGACGTGTTTTTGATCTCTCTCAAAAACACCATGCTGTTTGCCGTGATCACCGGCCCCATCGGCTATTTCGCCTCCTTCCTGATGGCGTGGCTGATCACGCTGGTGAAGCGGGGCAGGGGCTTCTTTTCCCTCATGTTTTACGCCCCCAGCCTGACCAGCGGCGTGGCCATGGCGACCATCTGGCTGATCCTCTTTTCCGGCGACCGGTACGGGTACATCAACAACCTGCTGCTCCGCGCCGGGCTGATCCTGGAGCCGATCCTGTGGACCAAGGACGCCACCTATGTGCTGCCGGTCGTCATGATCATCTCCGTCTGGATGAGCATGGGCACCGGTTTCCTGGTGTTCCTGGCGGGCCTGCAGAATGTGGATCCCGCCATGTACGAGGCCGCCCGGGTGGACGGCATTAAGAACAAGTTCCAGGAGCTGCGGTTCATCACTTTGCCCATGATGAAGCCGCAGATGCTCTTCGGCGCCATTAACGCCATCGTCGGCGCTTTCGGCGTATTCGACGTTGCCACCGCCGTGGCCGGTATGCCCAGCCCTAACTACGCCGCCCACACCATCGTGGCCCACCTGTACGACTACGCTTTCACCCGCTTCAATATGGGCTATGCCAGCGCGGTGGCCATGGCGCTGTTCGTGATCACCTTTACCCTGGGGCGGATCTGCATGCATGTGTTTAAGGACAATACATAACGATCTCGAAACAATGCGGGACCTCCTGCTTTTCCACTCCTCACTGACCGCAAGGGAGGCTGACAATCGTGACT
This sequence comes from Clostridia bacterium, assembly GCA_017550745.1. Taxonomy (GTDB): domain Bacteria; phylum Bacillota; class Clostridia; order Christensenellales; family Aristaeellaceae; genus RUG563. The sequence continues at coordinate 8,722 of JAFZOG010000109.1, forward strand.
GCCAAAGCCGTTTATAAGCCGCGCAGGTTCAAGCTCCACCTGCACAGGCTGACCTTTTCACGCTTCATGCTGTATCTTTTGCTCACCGTGCTGGTGGTGATCGCGGGCCTGCCGCTGTTCGCCATGGTCTGCCGCAGCCTCATGCCGCTGGATGAGCTGTACATTTATCCGCCCCGGCTGATCGTGTATAAGCCCACCCTGCGGAATTTCAGCGACCTGCTGACCTCCCTTTCCTCCTCCACCGTTCCCTTTACCCGGTATATTTTCAATTCCCTCTTCACCACCGTGGTCACCGTGCTGGCCAGCGTGATGGTGTGCTGCATGGGCGCTTACGGCCTGGTAAAGCACAGGCCCGCGGGCAGCGGGGTGATCTTCGCGGTGGTCGTGGCGGCGCTGAGCTTTTCCACCCATGTGACGCAGATCCCCAATTATCTGGTGGTCAACAAGCTGGGCCTGGTGAACACATATTGGGCGCTGATCATTCCCAAAATTGCCATCGCGTACAATTTCTTCCTGGTCAAGCAGTTCTGCGAGCAGCTGCCCGATTCCATCCTGGAGGCCGCCCGCATCGACGGGGCGAAGGAGTTCCGCGTGTTCTGGACCATCGCAATGCCGCTGCTCAAGCCCGCCTGGACAACGCTGGCGGTGTTCTCCTTCGTGAACAACTGGAACGACTATTTTTCTCCCCTGATCTTCATTTCCAGCAACGCGCTGAAAACCCTTCCCCTGGCGCTGCAGACCCTGTCCGGCGGCGCGGGTGTGGTGGCCAGGGCAGGCACCGTTGGCGCGGCGACCTTCCTGACCACGGTGCCCTCCATCCTGGTTTTCGCCATCATGCGCGGCAAGGTCATGGAAACCATGTCCTTCTCGGGCATCAAGTCGTAAGGAGGGAACGGCAATGAAGAAACGAATGCTCTTCCTTTCGCTGGCGCTCCTTCTGCTGTGGACGCCATGCGCCCGGGCCGTGGTGGGGATGGACGCCTTCGTGGTGGATCCGGACAGCGCGGATACGGATAACAGCTTCGTGCCTGTGCCCGCCGCTTACGAAGTGTACGACACCATCAAGAACCTGGGCGAAGCCGGGTTCATGAACCACCCGGAGGATATTTTCGCGGCCCCGGACGATACCCTGTATATCGCGGACGGGGAAAACAACCGGGTGCTGCAGATGACCCGGGACGGCAAAGTCCTCCGGGAAATCACCGAGGGCGGCGGCATGAAGCTGAAAAAGCCCCGGGGGGTATATGTGCATACCGACGGCAGCATCTGGATCGCCGATACGGGGAATCTGCGCATCGTGACCCTGAACGCGGACCTAAGCGACCGCAAGGTATATGTCAAGCCGGAATCCAGCCTGCTGGGGGCCAATTTCACCTTCGACGTGCAGAAGATCTTCGTGGCGAACACGGGCTATATCTACGCCCTCAAAGGCGCGAACCTGATCGCCCTGGACGAAAGCAACAATTTCCGCGGCTACCTGGGGGCTGACAAGGTGGGCTTTTCCCTGTCCCGTTTCCTGATCCGCCTGTTCGGCAGCAAGAGCCAGATCGAGCGCACCGTCAAGCAGGAGCCCGCCAGCTACTCCAATTTCTTTATTGGCGCGGACAATATGATTTACGGCATTCTGTCCAACAAGAACACCGCCCAGATCAGAAAACTGAATTCCGTGGGCACCAATACCTATCCGGAGGAAACCTACGGCTTTACCCTGCCGGACCGCACGGCAGGCGCCGCCTCCAAAGTGCTGGAGCCCACCTTCGCCGATATCACCGTGGAGGAGAACGGCATCATCACCGTGGTGGACCGCGGCACGGGCCTCATTTACCAGTATGACCAGGACGGGAACCTGCTGTGCTGCTTCGGCGGCCTGGGGGATACCGGCGGCCTGTTCCAAATCCCCATCAGCATCGACGCGGACAGCGAAGGCTACCTGTATGTGCTGGACTACCAGAACAACGAGATCACCGTGTTCAAGCCCACCCACTTCATCCAGCTGGTCCATCGGGCGGTCATGCTGCACAGCGAGGGGCGCTACGACGAAGCGCTGGTGTACTGGCGGCAGGCGCTGGAAATCGACAGCAACTATGCGCTGGCCCACCGGGGGGTGGCGAAGATCCTGGGGAAGCAGGAGGATTGGTCTGGCGCCCTTCGCTCCTACGAGCTGGCCGGCGATAAGGAGGGCTACTCCGAAGCCTTCGCCGAATACAGGCACGAATACTTCCGCCAGCATTTCCTGCTTGTGACGGTGCTGGCTGCGGCCGCCGCGTTCATTGCGGTCAAGCTGCTGGCCCTGGCCAAGAAGAAAGCGGATCAGTGGGCGGACGACGTACAGATGGGGAGGGGATTGAAATGACGGGCTTCAAGCTCTGCGTCATGATGCTGTTCCACCCCATTGTGGTGGGTGAATACATCAAAAAACGCCGCGGGGACGATTCCTTTCAGAAAACGGGCCTGATCCTGGTTGCGGCGCTGCTGGCCCTGGCCCTGGGCGTAAGCATCTTTTCCATCTACTTCACCCATTATCCCCTGGCAGCCGTTTCCGTGCGCAAGGCCAACCTGGTGCTGGAGATCGGCAAGCTGTTCGTGCCGGTGCTGACGTGGATCCTGGCTTCCTATGCCATGACCACCATCCTGGACGGGGCCACCAGGATAGGCGAAGCCATGCTGTACAACACGCTGGCGCTAATGCCTTACGTAGCGTTCACGGTGCCGGCGGTGCTCCTCTCCCGCCTGATGGACGGGGGCCAGGCCGGGCTGTACGGCATTCTCACCGGCGGGCTGCTGATGTGGGTCATCCTGCTGATGATCGTGGGCCTCAAGGAAATGAACGAGTACAGCATCCCGAAAACCCTGCTGGTGGTATTGCTCACCGTCTTCACCATGGCCGTGATCTGGGCCACCATCGTGCTGCTGTTCACCATCTCTTCCCAGTTTGTCACCATGATCCGGGAAGTGTATTTTGAAATCGTTTACCGCATATAGGGAAGGAGGGCGCGGCATGAAAAAAACGGTTTTTGTGTTTCTCCTTTGCGCGGCGCTGCTGGCTTTCCCGGCCCTGGCGGAGGAAGCGGTGGAAGAAAGGATCCCGATTGCCGAAAACGGGCGGCTGAGCCTGTACCTTGCTTCCAATTGCTGCTCCATTGATATCGAGGATCATCTGACGGGCAAAACCTGGTCCTCCACCATGAACGATGAAACGGCGGAGGGATTGAAGATCATTCCCGCCCAGCAGAAGCGGATCACCTCCCTGCTGGCCGTCAACTGCACCAACCTGGACACCGGCCTGGGCGTGGTAAACAACATCGCGCTGATGGCGGAAAAGGATCTAAAGGCGTCCTATGAGCTGATCGGCAACGGCGTGCGGCTCACCTATTACCTGGGCACTTACCAGGTGGGGGTCCAGGTGGAAATCCTCCTGGACGGAAACAGCCTGGTGGCACGCGTGCCCTACAGCGGCATCCGGGAGGACGGCGGGTTTTCCCTGGTCAGCGTCGACATGATGCCCTTTCTGTTTTCCGCCACGGACAAGGCGGAAGGCTTCTTCTTCTATCCCGACGGCTGCGGCGCCATCATGGAGTTTCAGGATTACGCCCATTACCGGGAATCCACCCGGCTGTACTCCGTGTACGGCGATTTCCTCAGGCAGCCTGCCCTGCTGGACATGTTCGGCCAGGAGGCCCCGGACGTGCTGATGCCCGTGTTTGCCATGAACCGGGGCGGCCACGGCATGATGGCCATCATCGAACAGGGGGCGGAAAGCGCCAGGATCTCCCTGAACAGCTCCAACAACATCATTGGCATCAACTACCTCTTCGCCAACTTCCAGTATCGCCGTTCCTTCGACGATCGGCGCGTCACCAGCCGGGACATCAAGGTGTTTGATAAAAACGACATCCCCACGGATTATCAGATGCGCATCCTGTTCCTGGAGGAGGAAGACCCGGATTACAGCCTGATGGCCTGCGCCTGGCGGGATTACCTGCTGCAGAACGGCCTGGTGGAAAAGACACAGCGCGCGCCCACCGTGGCCATCGACCTGTTCATGAACGCCCCGGAGGAGGGCCTGCTCTTTGATATTCCCCGCACCGTCACCACCCTGTCCCAGGCGGAGGAAATTCTCCGATCCCTGGACAGCCTGGGGGTGAAAAACATCCGGGCCTCCATCAAGGGCTGGACGGCGGACGGTTACGGCAAGACCCCGGACCGTTTCCCCATCAGCGGCTCCATCGGCAATGAGAGCGATTTCAGGCGCCTCCTGGAAACGGCCCACAGCCTGGGCGCCACCGTGTCCCTGACCTGCAATTTTCTGGAGGCCGCCTCCGATCAACGGGGTTACTCCCACCGGAACGACGTGGTGTATACCGGCAACCATACCATCCTGACCGATCCGGAAGAAACGGTGTTCATGCTCAGCCCCGAAGTGGCCCAACAGAAGATGGACGCCTTCATGGAGAAAGCGAAGGCATTCAGCCTGGACGGCATCCGCTTCGAGCGGATGGGCAAATTTGTTGCTTTCAATTACGGCAGCCGCCGGTATCTGACCGCAGCGGATACGCTGAACATCTATCATGCCATGGCGGACAGCGCGCATGCCGCTTTCGGATCAGCCGAAGCGGAGGGCGGGGATACCAGCCTGCTGGGACACGTGGATTTCTTCACAGACGTGCCCTATGAGGATTTTGGCTACCAGGTGACCACCGCCGCCGTGCCCTTCTACCAGATCGCCCTGCACGGCCTGGTGGATTACACCGGGCGCCCCGGCAACCTGAGCAGCGACCTGGAGCGGGAAGTGCTGCGCTGGGCGGAGATGGGATATACCCCCTTCTTCGAGCTGACCTACGATAACACGGAAGAGCTGATGTATACCAATTACCAAAGCCTGTTCTCGGCGGAATACACCGCCTGGCAGGAACGGGTTGCCCGGGCGGCGAAGCAGTTCACCGACGGGCCCCTGGCGTCTCTTCACGATCAACTGATCGTAAAGCATGAGCGGCTCAGCGATACCTTGGTCAAAGTGACCTACGAAAACGGCGCGGCGGTCTGCGTGAATTACGACCAGGAACCTGCCTTGGCGGACGGCGCGGAAATCCCCGGCCGGAGCTGGGCCGTCGTTCAGCCCGGTCAGTGAAGAAGGAGGTGTGTCCCGTGACGGCAAAAAACGCTGCCCCGGCCCGGAAGCGGCTGGGCATTGACAGGAGACGGTCGCTGGAAGCCTATATTTTCCTGATTCCCTGGATCATCGGCGTCTGCCTGTTCTTCGCCTACCCGATTTTCGTGTCCGTCAGGCTGGCCTTTTCGGACATCGTTGAGTTCAAGGGCCTGAAAACCACCTGGGTGGGGCTGGAGAATTTTCAGTATATCTTCTTCTTTGACATCAACTTTGTGCCCACCTTTCTGCAGGTGGTGTACGACACCCTGCTGAACACCCCGCTGTGCATGGTGTTTTCGCTGGTCATCGCGATTTTGATCAACCGCAAAATGGTGGGGCGGGGCTTCTTCCGCACGGCGTTTTTCATTCCCGTGCTGCTGGGCACCGGCTACATCATGAAACAGCTGCTGGGCATGGGCGTGGACGGCATGACCGTGACCACCGGCATCACCGTGCCCAAGCTCATCGCCGATCTGCTGGGCGTGAACATCACGGAGGTGGTGCAGGGCTTCCTGGACCGGATCACCGTGGTGCTGTGGAAAAGCGGCGTGCAGATCGTGCTGTTCCTGGCGGGCCTGCAGGGCATATCAGGCTCGCTGTACGAAGCGGCGAAGGTGGACGGGGCCACGGAGTGGGAAATGTTCTGGAAGATCACACTGCCCATGATTTCCCCCGTGATCATGATGAACATTGTCTATACCGTCGTCGCTTTCTTCGTCGATACCACCAACCCCATGGTGGACTACATTTACAAAATGAACTTTACCAATCAGCAGTTTGAGTATGCCGCGGCCATGAGCTGGGTCTATTTCATCTTCGCCTTGGCGCTGTGCCTGGCCTGCATCCTGCTGATGCGCCGCCACATCTATGATTCCGGCGCCAAAAACTGACCGGGAGGAGGGATCAGCCATGACGACGGCCGCTATCAAAAGCAGAGCAAGGAAAAGCAGGGTGTCCCGCTTCTTCAAAACCTTTACGGTCAGGTTTGCGTTCTATTTTCTGCTCTGTGCCCTGAGCTTCATTTTCCTTTACCCTTTTATCACCATGATCGTCAAATCCCTCATGACGGATGACGACCTGGTGAACATCACGGTCAAATGGCTGCCCAGCGAGCTGACGTGGAGCAACTATGAGATCGCCTTCCGCCGCATGGGGTTCAGCCGCTATGTGTGGAACAACGTGCTGGTATGCGCGGTGGGAACCGTCGGGCATATGTTTTCCTGCGCCTTGACGGGATACGCCTTCGCGCGGTATAATTTCAAATTGAAGAATGTATTGTTCGTGGTGGTCATCCTGATGATGATCGTGCCTGTGCAGGTGATCATCTTTCCGCTCTACAAGCAGTATTCGGACTGGAGATGGCTGAATACCTACCTGCCCCTGCTGGTGCCCACGTTCTTTGGCTTTGGCCTGAACGGCGGCTTCTTCATCTTCCTTTACCGGCAGTTCTTCATGGGCCTGCCCTACGAGATGGAAGAAGCGGCCCGGGTGGACGGCTGCGGCCCGGTCCGCACCTATGCGCGCATCATGCTGCCCATGGCGCAGGCCCCGATGCTGGTGTGCGGCGTGCTCAGCCTGGTATGGCACTGGAACGATTATTTTGAGCCCAGCATTTACATCACCACCAATCCGAATATGCGCATGCTGCCCAGCGTGCTCCCCTCCCTGTATGCCTTGCTCAACCAGGAAAACCACACCATGATCCAGGTGAATGAGCTGGAGGGCATCATTTTCAACGAAGCCATGCTGATGGCCGCCACCTTCCTGTGCATTATCCCCATCCTGATCGCTTACCTGTTCCTGCAGCGCCGGTTCATGGAAGGCGTGGAGCGCAGCGGCCTGACGGGAATGTAAGTATCGTTCCAGGCTCTTTTCATCGTTCCAAAGCGGCTTAAAGCCGCTGGAAATAATACAATTCAAGGAGGTCTACCCAATGAAGAAACTCGTTGCTCTCATGTTGGCTCTGGCCATGCTGCTCACCATGTGCGGCGCGGCGCTGGCGGCGGACAAGGTATCCTACTGCCTGCTGCCCTTCTCCAACGCCGTGTACGAGCCCTACATCTATCAGGGCCTGGTTGGCATGCTGAAGGTGCAGGAACTGGCGGATGTGGAAATCGAATGGCAGCCCATCCTGGGTTCCCGGGATGAGCAGCCCGCCCTGTACCTGGCGATGCTGGCCAGCGGCAATTACCCGGACGTAATCCAGGCCCAGCACAATAACATGTACGCGGGCGGCGTCAGCCAGCTGTACGCCGACGGCATCATCATCGAGCTCAACGATGTGATCGACAAGTATATGCCCAACTATAAGGCCATGCTGGAAGCGCATCCCGAGGTCGCCAAGACCCTCAAGGACGATGAAGGCCGTTACCTGTATTTCACCGTCATCAACCCCGGCTCCACCCCCGATGAAAAGGTCGCCTTCACCTGGTACGGCCTGCAGGGCCGCAAGGACTGGATGGAGAACGTCGGCATCGAGGAAATGCCCACCACCATCGACGGCTGGTATGAGATGCTGGTTGCCTTCCGCGACCTGGACCCCAACGGCAACGGCGAACAGGATGAGATCCCCTTCGACGGCGGCGCTTCCGGCTACACATATTTCATGCCCGCCTATGACATCCTCAACGGCGCTTACGTCAACCCCGAAACCGGCAAAGTCGGCATCGGCGAATATACCCAGAACTATAAGGAATTCCTCGAAACCATGAACAAGTGGTATTCCGAGGGCCTGGTGAAGGACATCTGGAAGGAAGACGGCACCACTGCCGGCGACGAAGAGAAGGACGCCAACATCTTCGCCGACCTGGCCGGCTCCTGGAAGGGCCTGAGCAACTATTGGGAGCAGCGTCTGCCCCAGGTTCAGGAAAAGAACCCCAACGCTGATTTCATCTCCTTCCCCTGGATCGTTGACGCCAACGGCGTGGCCTACGGAACCGACTACAACTTCTCCTACGGCGACCGGTTCACCACCGTCATCACCGTGGACTGCAAGAATGTGGAAGCTGCCGCCCGCCTGATCGACACCATGTTCACCGAAGAAGGCACTGCCCTGACCACCTGGGGCGTCATCGACGGCGACTCCATCCTCACCGGCCGGGAAGACACTGCCTGGACCAAGGGCAACGGCACCTACACCGTGGATGAAAACGGCGTGAAGCACGAAACCGAATGGGCCAACCAGATGACCGAAGACTTCTACGACGGCACCGGCGCCTTCGCCAACAAGTACCGCTACGCCATGAGCCACGTGTCCTTCCCCCGCTGGGGCGCCGGCGATTACCTGGCCGCCACCCGCGAGCCCAACTATGTCGCTTCCGCCAAGCTGTGGGGCGAAGCCAGCAATGCCCTGGAATATCCCGCTGCCATCGTGCTGAGCGTGGACGCCCAGAAGGCCGCCGCGCCCCAGCTGGATGAAATTAACACCTACATCAACGACATGACCAAGAAGTTCATCACCGGTGAAGAACCTCTGACCAACTTCGACAATTACATGGACCAGCTGCAGAAGATGGGCATCGAAGACCTCATCGCCGCCTATCAGGCCGCGTATGACAGCTTCATGGCCCGCTGACCATCATAGCAAACCCCTTCGCCGGGGCTGCCGGTATCAGCCGACAGTCCCGGCATTTTGTCGAAGGTGCCGCGCGCATTGCAACGCAGCGCATCTTCGACAGAATGCCGGTATACGAAGCAGCTTGACGAATCAGACTTTGATGCGATAAGGAGAAAACTTTGCTGACGAAAACAAACCACGTGATCTCAGCGATATTCACCAAAGCTCCCGTATATGCTAAAAAGATCGAAGGAGAAAAAACACGATGAATCCGTTCGATGATTTCATCAGCAGGAAATTTTCAGACGATGAGAATGTTTTCTGGCTGCACGGAGAAAAAATGGACATTGGCGGCGGAAGACTGACGTTTGAAGAAATCGACCGGTTAGCGGGGTATCCACAATTGGATACGGTAAGAATATCAGGGGTGAATCAGAAGACCTTTGAATACTTTATTGCAAGGTATGGAAAGCAATTCAAACGGATTCATTTCTTTAAATGCAAACTCGTGCAGGATTGGGCCTGCCTCTCCGATCTGCCAAACCTGGAATGTCTTTCCTGGTTTTGGAATCAGCGGATCGATTCTTTATGGGATATGTCGAACAATGTATCGTTGACGGCATTGCATATTTCAAATTTTACCAGGCTGCACAGTCTCTCCGGTATTGAAAAAGCGAAGAACCTGCGTCTGTTTTCGGTGGGGGATGCCATTTGGGAAAGCATGATAATCCAATCTTTGATGCCGTTGGCCGGGATGCCGCTTGAATGCCTGGCATGGCAGGGCAAGCATATTATGGATCAGGACTTATCATTTATACCAGCGTTGAAGCGGCTGCAGTGGTTTTTCTGTGCTATCAATCAGTTCTCGACGGAGCAATGCGCTTGGGTATCCGCGAATTGCCCTCATGCGGATGGAAGGATTTTTCATCCCTATGAAAGCTGGGAGAACGGCATGAAAGCCGCCATCATCGGCAAAAGGAAGCCTGTTCTGAATGTGCAGGGAAACGAGGAAAGAATACAAAAATATGTGGACAAATATCAAACGCTAAAAAAGCAATATGCGGGGATTCCATACAGAGAGGCGTTTCCTGATTTATTTGCGCAAACAGATATGAAAATCAAGGAGGATAGAGTATGACCATTTACGTTTGCGGCGATTCCACCGCCGCCACTTACAAGCCGGAGGAAGCGCCCATTACGGGCTGGGGACAGGTGCTTTCTGGATTTTTGCCCGGCGTCCGGGTGGAAAACCGGGCCATGGGCGGACGCAGCACAAAGTCCTTTCTGTCCGAGGGAAGATTGCAGAAGATCGAAACGGAGATCCAGCCCGGCGACCTGCTGCTGATCCAGTTTACCCACAACGACAACAACGACCTGGTGTGGCGGCACACCGATCCCTGGACTTCCTTTTACCACAACCTGGAAATCTATGTGGACACCGCCCTGCTGCATCAGGCGCGGCCCGTGCTCATGACGCCCATCTGCCGCCGATACTGGCGGGACGGGCAGCTGCTGGCATCTCACGGGGATTACCCGGAGGCGATCCGCGTGCTGGCGCTCCAGCGGAACGCGCCGCTGATCGACATGTACGAAAAGAGTATAAAGCTGGTGCGGGAACTGGGCGATGAGGAAAGCAAAAAACTGTATCTTTACGCTCGGCCCGGCGTCTATCCTGCCTATCCAAACGGCAGCGCCGACGACACCCACACCCAGCGCGCCGGGGCGGAAGCCTATGCCCGCATGACGGCGGAAGCGCTGAAAGAATACGGACTGATTTAAGAGGGGGAGAAACGCATGTACATCATCGCCAAAGACGGCAGCGGAGACTTCACTTCCATCCAGCAGGCCATTGACGCCATTCCGGGGGGCGGGCGGGCCCCCACCATTCTGCTCCTGCGTATGGACGAATACCGGGAGCGGGTGGTGGTAGACAAGGACAACGTGCGCATCATCGGCGAGGCGCGGGACAGGACGGTGATCACCGCCAAGGGCTGCGCCAAGGATTTGGACGAAGAAGGAAAAGAGCGCGGCACCTTCCTCTCCGCCACCTTCACGGTGACGGGCCATAACGTGGAAGTGGAAAACCTGACCATCCGCAACGACGCGGGTGACGGCCGCGTCGTGGGCCAGGCCGTAGCCGTGTACGCGGCGGGAGATCGCGGTGTGTGGCGCAACGTGCGCATGATCGCCCACCAGGACACCCTGTTCTGCGGCCCGCTGATGCCCAAGGTAGCGGACTTCATCGCCCCGCGCCAGGGGCGGGCGGAAGTGGTGCCCTCCGTGGGCGACAGCCCCCTCACCCACAGCCGCCAGTATTTTGAGGACTGTTTCATTCAGGGCGACGTGGACTTCATCTTCGGCCCCTACCGCTGCTGGTTCGAGCGCTGCACCCTGTTCATGAACGCCCGGGGCGGGCTGTACACCGCCGCAAACACCCCGGAGGAGCAGCCCTACGGCCTGGTGTTCCACCGCTGTAAGCTGACCGGCGAATGCGAGGAAGGGAAAGCGTTCCTGGGCAGGCCGTGGCGCAAGTTCGCCCGCACGGTTTTCCTGAACTGTGATATGGACGCGCATGTGGCTCCCCAGGGATTTGACGACTGGGACGAGGTCAAGCTGGTCACGGAACGCTATGCCGAATACGGCACCACCGGCGTCCGAGCCGATCCGTCCGCCCGCCACCCGAAGCAAAAGCGCATGACGCGGGAGGAGGCGGCCTGCTGCACCGTCCCCCAGGTCATCGGCGGCTGGGATAACTGGCGGCCCGACAGGCGTGTGCCCACCTGGTTCCTCTGCGGCGACAGCACCATGGCGGATTATCCCGAAGCGGCGTATCCCATGATGGGCTGGGGCCAGAAGCTGCAGGCCCTGATCCCCTGGAACATATTCGTGGAAAACTGCGCGGTGAACGGCAGAAGCAGCAAGAGCTTTATCGCGGAAAAACGGCTGAATTTCATCGAGCTGTGCCTGCGGCCCGGCGATAAACTGATCGTTTCCTTCTCGCATAACGACGAAAAGCCCGACCCGGAGCGCTCCACGAACCCCCGCGTCACCTACCCGGAATACCTGGGCATGTACATCGACGCGGCCCGGCGGCAGGGCGCGGAACCTATCCTGGTCACGCCCATTGCCCGGCGGCACTTTGACGAAACCGGCCGCCTGCTGTTGACCCACGGGGCGTATCCCGACGCCATGCGGGATCTGGCGGTGTATCGCGGCGTGCGGCTGAGCGAGATGGAAAAGGCCAGCATGGCCCTGTTCCAGGAAGCGGGCGTGGAAGGCACAAAAGAAATTTTCTGCCACGTGCCGGCCGGGAGCAGAAATTATCCCGACGGCCTTTCCGACAACAGCCACTTGCAGGAGCGGGGCGCCGTGCGTCTGGCAGCGCTGTTCCTGACGCTGCTGCGTGGGGAGGAAATCGAAACGGGAGAGTTTGAGGCGTCAAAAGGGACCCTGTCCGAACTCATCAGCCGGGAGGACAGCGTGGTATGCTGACAGCGTATCTCCCCCATTCCGGACAAGCCATGGCGGACTGCCTGATGCAAAGGGAAGGGCTGCTGACAAAAGACTGGAGCTATGACTACGGCGTGGTCTGGCGCGGCATGGAAATGCTGTACGCCCTGGCGGGGAATCAGAAATACTTTGATTACGTTCGAAACGCCCTGGACAGCATGGTGGACGCAGACGGGCGCATCGCCGGGTATCGCCGGGAAGCGTACAATCTGGATTACCTGAACAACGGACGGCAGATCATCTTCCTGTATCAGCTTACCGGGGAAGAAAAATATCAAAAAGCCGCGGCGCTGCTGCGCTCCCAGCTGGATGACCAGCCCCGCACCTCGGACGGGGGCTTCTGGCACAAGCAGGTGTATCCCTTCCAGATGTGGCTGGACGGCCAGCACATGGCCGTTCCTTTTTACCTGCAATATGAAGCCGCCTTCGGCCCCAAGGAAGCCGCGCAGAACGACGCGGCGAATCAGCTCATATCCGTGTACCGCCATACGCTGAACCCGGAAACCGGCCTGCCCTGCCACGGGTGGGACGAAAAAAAGCAGCAGGTTTGGGCCGATCCCGCCACAGGCCGGTCGGCCCACGCCTGGGGCCGGGGCGTGGGCTGGTACATGGTGGCCCTGGCCGACAGCCTGGAGCTGCTGCCGAAAACCAACATCCATTACCGGCAGGTTTTGGAAATCTTCAAAACCCTGTCCGCAAAACTGCTTTCCGTCCGCCAGGACGGCGTGTGGCTCCAGGTGCTGGATTGTCCCGGCAGAACGGGCAATTACGCGGAATCCTCCGCTTCCTGTTTGATAGCTTACGCGCTTTTGAAGGGCGTCCGGCTGGGCCTGCTGCCCGAAAGCTGCGGGAAAGAAGCCCAGAAGAGCTTTGAAAGCATCCAGCGCCATTTCGTGGGACGGATGAAAAACGGCGAATGGTTCGTCGCCAAGTGCTGCCAGGGCGCGGGGCTTGGCGGCAGCAGCGGACGCGACGGCTCCTTCGATTATTACGTCAGCGAAAACGTGAACAGCCGCGACTTGAAAGCCACAGGCGCTTACATCCAGGCCGCGTGCGAGGAACAGCTTTATCGGGAACAGGCCGGGGACGGTCATCTGCGCCGGGAATAAAAGCGTCGCCCCAGCCAGTTTCTGCATACCAGTTTCTGCATATATGAAGGCAAATGATCAAAGGCGGTTAAGCAATTGAAGTATGGAAACATCACCCAGGCAGCGTTTCTGAGCCGGCCAAACCGGTTCATTGCGCAGGTCGATATCCGCGGGCAAAGGGAAACCGTTCACGTAAAAAACACCGGGCGGTGCAGAGAGCTGCTGGTGCCCGGCTGCGAAGTGTGGCTCACCGCGCCGGGCACGCCGGGCAGAAAGACCAAATATGATCTTGTAGCGGTCAGGAAGGACACCGGGGTTCTCTTTAATATCGACAGCCAGGCGCCGAACCGGGCGGCCAGGGAATGGCTTGGCCGGCAGGATTTTTCAAGGGTGGTTCAGGAATATGCCTACGGCGGTTCCAGGATCGACTTCTATATGGAGCGCGGCAGTGAACGGTACCTGATGGAGGTAAAGGGCTGCACGCTGGAAAAGGACGGCATCGGATACTTCCCCGACGCGCCTACGGAACGGGGTGTCAGGCACATCCGGGAGCTGATCAGGGCAAAGGCCCAAGGCTTCAGGGCGATCCTTGCCTTTGTGATACAGATGGAGGGCATATCAGAGGTCCGGCCGAATGCCGCCACCCATCCCGAATTTGGCATGGCGATGGAGCAGGCAAGGGGGGCGGGGGTGGAAATCGTTTTCTGCCTATGCCGTGTCCGGCCGGATGAGCTGGTGATCACGTCCAGTATTCCCGGATAAAAAGCACAGCAAAAAACACAGCGGACCGCCTTTGGATCCGCTGTGCTAAATAATAACGGCATTACGCTTTCGTGATATTCTGCCCCTGGGGGGTATCCTTCACCAGATAGCCCGCGGCGGCGAGGGCGTCGCGGAGCTCGTCGCTGCGCTTCCAGTTCTTTTCCTTCCGGGCCTGGTCGCGCTGGTTCACCAGGTCCTGGATCTCGGCGGGCAATACGTCCTCGGCCTTTTTCATCAGCAGGCCCAATACGTCTGTCAGCGCCGTCAGACCGTTGAGGACTTTTTCCACGGCGGCTTTGGCGCTCTGCTCGCTCAGGGCCACGTTGGCGTCCCTCACGATTTCGAAGACAGCCCCCAAAGCGTCGGCAGTGTTCAAATCGTCGTCCATGGCGGCGTCGAAGCGGACGGCGCTTTCCCTGACCCGGGCAAGCAGCGCTTCCTCTTCCTCTGTCATGGGCTGATCCGGGGCGTTTTTCAGGAGGAAGAGCAGATGATCCCGGGCGGTGTACAGCCTGTGCAGGGAGGCGTGGGCCTGGGCCATCATGTCCCGGCTGAAATTGATGGGGCTGCGGTAATGGGCGGAAAGCATGAACATGCGCACGTCCTCGGGGTCATATTCCTTCAAAATATCACGCACGGTGAAGAAATTGCCCAGGGACTTGCTCATCTTTTCGTTGTCGATGTTGATGAAGCCGTTGTGCATCCAGTACCGGGCAAAGGGCTTGCCGGTGGCGCACTCGCTCTGGGCCACCTCGTTTTCGTGGTGGGGGAACAGCAGGTCTTTGCCGCCGCAGTGGATGTCAAAGGTCTCCCCCAGGTACTTCATGCTCATGGCGGAGCACTCGATATGCCAGCCGGGACGGCCCATGCCCCAGGGCGAGGGCCAGGCGGGCTCGCCGGGCTTCTGGGCTTTCCAGAGCGCGAAATCGGCGGGGTTCTTTTTGACCTCGTCCACGTCAATGCGCGCACCGGCTTCCAGGTCATCCAGATTCTGGCCGGACAGCTTGCCGTAGCCCATGTCCTTCTTGGTGTCGAAGTACACATCGCCATTGACCTCATAGGCGTAGCCCTTGTCCTGCAGGGTTTTTACCAGATGGATGATCTCGCCGATGTGCTCCGTGGCCCGGGGATGCACCGTGGCGGGCCGGATGCCCAGGGCCTTGGCGTCCTGATAGTACTCCTTGATGAACCGGTCGCCCAGCTCCTTCACGGTGATGTTTTCCTTGTTGGCCCGCTTGATCATCTTATCGTCGATGTCGGTGAAGTTCTGCACAAAGGTCACTTCGTACCCGCGATGCTCGAAGTACCGCCGCAGCACGTCAAACGTGATGAAAGGCCGGGCGTTGCCAATGTGGAAGAAATCGTACACTGTAGGGCCGCAGGCGTAGATGCCGACTTTGCCGGGATGCAGGGGAATGAATTCTTCCTTTTTTCTCGTCGCGCTGTTGTAAATCTGCATTATATGAACCTCCTTGTTTGATATTGTAGTCAGTTTTAGGGTACAGAGTTCAGAGTACAGATTATTTAGTCGGTTTCATTGTTCGCGTAGTAGCTGAGGGCATTTTGCTGAGTTCTTCGGCGTCCTTATACATGCTTTCAAACTGACTTTTTGTCAGAATGTCTGTTTTTTACAATAGTTCCAGCCAATACTTTGTTTCCGATGTTTCTTTTAATGCGATGTATATTTTTGAGAGAAAACCGCTTCGACTGACAGCCCGTTCAGATTCCGCCAGATTCACGCCAATGGATGTTCCCGACCGGAGCAATTGCTTCGACAAAAACATATTCTCTCTTTTCTCTGCAAAGATACCGATATAAACGAACAATGCGAACCGCAAATTCTTTGCTTTTATCTCCAGCTATGCTCACGATATTTTCATCCTTCTAACTAAATCTGTACTCTGCACTCTGTACTCTCTTTACTGCTTCCTTCCCGGGCAGTCCTGCAGCGAGCAGTGCTCGCAGTCATGCGGCTCTCCGGTTTCCTGCTCCAATTGTTCCAGCTTGCCCTCGATGGCGCGGACCTTCTCCAGCATCGGGTCGGGCAGGTCGCCGTGGTTGAGGTCGATTTCGTTCTTTGTGGCGGGGCCTCGGACGATCCGGCCGGGGTTGCCCACCACGGTACAGTGGGCGGGCACGTCCTTTAACACGATGGCCCCCGCGCCAATCTTCACATAGTCCCCAATGGTGATGGGGCCCAGCACCTTCGCCCCGGCCCCGACGGTGACGCCCTTGCCGATGGTGGGATGGCGCTTGCCGGTGTCCTTTCCCGTGCCGCCCAAAGTCGCGCCCTGGTAGATGGTCACGTCGTCTCCCACCTCGGCGGTTTCGCCGATCACCACGCCGGTGCCGTGGTCGATAAACACGCCGCTGCCGATGGCCGCGCCGGGGTGAATATCAATGCCGGTGCGTTTGTAGGAATGAAAATTGATGAGCCGGGCCAGGAAGTAATGGCCTTTCAGATAGGCTTTATGCGCCCGCCGATGGCTGCGCAGGGCCTTAAAGCCCGGATAGCAGAAGAATACCTCCGCTTTGGAATGGACTGCCGGGTCGCGCTTGACGACCGCGTCCAGGTCGCGCCTCAGGGTTTCAAACATGGGCTGTTCCCCTCTTTCCGAAAACAAGGTCCGGGGCAGAAAGGAGGATGTTTTGTTTTCCGGAAGAAAACCAGCATCCCCGACGGCTGCGGGAAAACCATCCCTGCCTCCTGCCTGAATGAAAAAGCACGCCGTTCCCATCAGAGAACGGCATGCCGCATCAATCCACTCTATCCATCATGGCTGCGCCTTAACGCGGCGCGTACGGCGGGGAATACTGCGTTTTTCTTCCCCGCGGCTCCCGGGCGCACTGCTCGCTTCGGACGCGGGCGCGCTTCCAGCCGATGACGCGCCTTCTCTTTCCGTCCTGTTCCCGCGAACGTTTTTCCCGTTCCTCGCTCCCTGCTATTATATGCTCGGGGAAGGAAAAAGTCAATCCCCTCTCCTGGCAAGCTGTTTGGAAAGATACAGCACCAAATCGTCGTCGTTTGTGTAGATGGTGTCATAGGGCGTGCAGGGCTTATCCCTGTACCACACGCCGGAGCCGTCAGGGATATAGCCGCGCTTTACATACATCCTCTGCGCGCTCCCATACCCGTTATGCAGCCCGACCCCAAGATACACCGTGTCAGCATATGCCGAGGCCACCTGCTCCGCCACGTCCATCAGCTTTGAGCCAATGCCTCTCCTTCGGTATTTCTCCAGCACGCCGAAATCGACGATCTCCGGAAGGCCCTTCCCCCCGAAGGAGCCCCAGGCGCTGTCCGGATAGACGTTCACATACCCGGCCTGCTGTCCCTGAAACACCGCGACCAGGGAAACCGCCTTTCCCGCCGCCTGATCCGCCAGCCGCATCTGATACTTTGCTATGTCAGCGTTCCACCCCTGCGTCCTTTCACCATCCGTAAACACCTGGGCGTCCTTTGGCTCCATGCTGCGAATGAGCAGCGCGTCATCGCTGTAGTATACCATCTTTGTCCCCTCCGCCACGCGCGGGAGGAAATGCGATTTCCTCCCGCGCTGTTTTGTTCACAGGGTTTATTTCACTGTAATCAGTTCGTACTCCCTGGTTCCCAGACCGATCTTTTCCCCGTGGGCGAGGGTTTCTTTCCAATGGACGTTGGGATTGCTGTCCTTGAAGTGGTCGTTGTAGTGGTGCCAGCCGGGCTTGGCCAGGTTGTCCCCCAGCTGGCTGTTGCGGAAGGGGGTGGCCTGCTGGCAAAGATCCACGCAGGCCTGGTCCAGCGCTACGGGATCGAAGGAGGCCAGCATGCCGATATTGGGCAGGATCGGCGCATCGTTTTCCCCGTGGCAGTCGCAGTTGGGCGACACGTCCATGATGAGGCTGATATGGAAGCAGGGGCGTCCATCGCACACAGCCTGGGTGTATTCGGCCATCTTTCGGCAGAGCATCTCCCCGGCGCTGTCGTTCATGTTGCTGATGGCGTCGAAGGCGCAGGCCCCGATGCACCGTCCGCAGCCCTTGCAGAGCGCGGGGTCAATGTATGCTTTATGATCTTTCCCGTAAGAAATGGCATCGCTGCCGCATTCCTTGGCGCAGCGTCCGCAGCCCCGGCAGGCGTCCTGATCCACTTCGGGGGTGCCGTCGTTATGCTGGTTCATCTTGCCCGCGCGGCTGCCGCAGCCCATGCCCAGGTTCTTGATGGCCCCGCCGAAGCCCGTAGCCTCATGGCCCTTGAAGTGGCTGAGGGAAATCACGATATCCGCGTCCATCACGGCGCGGCCGATCAGCGCGGTCTTGCAGTATTCTCCGTTGCGCACCGGCACCTCGATATCATCCGTACCCCGCAGGCCGTCGCCGATGATCACATAGCAGCCGGTGGTGACGCTGTTGAAGCCGTTCATTTCAGCGTTCATCAGGTGGTCCACCGCGTTCTTGCGGCTGCCGGGATACAGGGTGTTGCAGTCGGTCAGGAAGGGCTTGCCGCCCAGTTCCTTCACGACGTCCGCCACGGCCTTTACATAATTTGGCCGCAGGAAAGCCAGATTGCCCAGCTCGCCGAAGTGCATTTTGATGGCCACAAATTTGCCGTCAAAATCAATGTCGCCGATGCCTGCTTTTTTGATCAGCCGCTGCAGCTTCGTGGCTTGGCTCACGCCCAGCCGGGTGCGAAAGTCCGAAAAATAAACTTTGGCTTTGTTCATCGGTTTTCCTCCTGTAATCATGGTTTCTGTATGCATTGCGCTGTTTCTGCTGCTTTTATCATATAATGAACAAGCGCAGGATGTCAATAGCTGGAAGCTGCGTTTTCTTCCGAAAAGAAAGAAAACTGCCGCGCGTAAAAACACGGCAGCTATAACCACACGCAGAGAAAAGGGCGACAACGGTGTGTTTAGGGAAGGACTCGAACCTCCACGGGTGAACGGGAACCCCGAACACCCACAGGATTATCAATCCTGCGCGTCTACCACTTCCGCCACCCTCCAGAAGGAGAAGTAACCGTCATCTGCACTGCTGCATGCAATTACCAAAGCATGATCCATCCTTGATACCATAACGCCCGCCGCCTGGCCCTTCGGGTGTCGGCGGGACGGAAAGCTTCGCTTCCCATGTTTAGTATACCATATCCTGTCAGGAAAGTAAAGGTACATGCCAGAAACATAAATGAAATAATATTTTAATTTATTCGAAACAAATGATCGATTTATGAAATATATGTCTTGACATTGTTATAAATTTGAAATAAAATAGACTTGGTTCCTTGTAAGCACGAGGGAAATTTGTCCTGTTTTCCGGGGCGAATGGATACACAAACGTGTGGAGGATGAACAATGCGTACATTATTTTTCCGTCGGGCCGCCGCCCTGCTGCTGGCAGCGGTATGCTGCCTGAGCGCGCTGCCCGGCATCGCGGAAACCTACCCGCTGTCTGCCTATACCACCACAAACCTGAACCTGAGGCAGCAGCCGTCCGATACAGGCACCGTGCTGCTCACCATTCCCTCCGGGGATATGGCGCTGATTAACGGCGAAAGCGGCAAGTATTACATCGTCACCTATGAAGGCACCCAGGGATTCGCGCTGAAGCAGTACTTCCGGGTGATCGACGGCAGCGTGAACCTGCCCGCCGTGACGCCCGCGCCGGAGGATTCCGCCTCCGGCTATCAGGTGCTGTATTCAGGCAGCCAGGGCGATGCGGTGGCCGCGCTTCAAATGGCTTTAAAGGAACTGGGCTTCTACTCCGGAAAAACGGACGGCCAGTTTGGGTCCGGCACCCGCAGCGCTGTGGTGTCGTTCCAGGCGAAAAACGGCCTGGCCCAAAACGGCACCGCCGACGCGGCCATGCAGCAGCTGCTTTTTGAAGGAAAGCCCAAAAACAGCAGCGGCAAAGCCACCCAGGTAAAAACCGTTTCCATGCTGCCCGGCGCGCTGATCCAAAATGGCAGCATCGGCCCCGCCGTTACAAAACTGCAGCAGCGCCTGATCGAGCTGGGCTACCTGACCGGCAGCGCCGACGGAACCGCGGGCAAAGCCACTGTGAACGCCATCAAGGCTTTCCAGAATAAGAACAACCTGAGCCAGACCGGGAAAGCCGACGAAGTGACCCTGGCCCTGCTCTATTCCGCCCAGGCGGTTTCCAATGCCAAATCCGGCAAATCCGCGCCCACCCCGACGCCGATTCCCACAGCGAATCCCGCCAGCACAGACGCCACTTTCCCCTTCACCACTTATACCACAGCCTCCGTCAACCTGCGCAAATCCGCCTCCACGACGGCCGCGCGCATCACCACCGTGCCCAAGGGCTCTGAAATCAAAGTGCTCGCCATCACGGGAGACTTCCTGAAAATCACCTATAACGGCACCACCGGCTATATCGTCAGCGAATACGCCTACGTGCCGCCGCAGTACGCCCCCGGCAAGGCGCTGAAAACCGACGCCGATGCCCAGAAGAATTATCCTTACCTCCAGTCCGGCAGCACCGGCAAGGACGTGACCGTGCTCCAGGACGCCCTCAGGGAATTGGGCTTTTATACCCAAACGTCCAGCGGGACCTACGACACGGCCACCATTTCCGCCATGAAAGCCTTCCAGAAGGAGAACAATATCCGGCAGGACGGCATCGCCTCCCCTGAAGTGCTGAAGCTGATTTTCGAAGGAAAACCGCTGAACGCCAAAGGCAAAAAGACCACCGTGATGACCCTGCCCAACCGCACCTTGAGCGAACTGCGCAGCGGCAACAAGGGCGAGCAGGTGACGGATCTTCAGCAGCGGCTTAAATTGCTGGGCCTGTTCACCGCCCAGATCACCGGCACGTATGACACCGCCACGGTGAACGCGGTAAAGAAATTCCAGGAGGCACACAAGCTGACCCAGGACGGCGTGGCGGGTGAAAAGACGCTGCGGCTGCTCTATCTGCTCTCGGACAGCGCAGCCCAATCCTCCGCCACCTCCACGCCTGTTCCCGCCGCCACCGCACTGACGGCAAACAATGTGATCGTGCTGCGCAGCGGCACCAAGGGCACGGAAGTGGCCAAGCTGCAAAACCGGCTGAAAGAGCTGGGCTTCTATACCGGTGAAGCCGACGGCGTGTACGGCGACGCGGTGGTGGCCGCGGTGAAGGCTTTCCAGCGCAGCAGCGGCCTGACCCAGGACGGCGTGGCCGGCCTGACCACCCAGCAGGCGCTGTATTCCGATTTCGCTGTGTCCATCGCCACCCCCGCCCCCACGGAAACGCCCCTGCCCGGCACGCCTACGCCCATCGTGATCTCCTCCGGGGCCCCGTCCCTGCAAACGCTGAAAACAGGCAGCCGGGGCGACCTGGTCAAGGCGCTGCAGACCAAGCTGAAAGAGCTGGGCTATTATACCGGCGCCATCGACGGCGATTACGGCAGCTCCACGGCCTCCGCCGTGAAAGAATTCCAGCGCCGCAACGGCCTGACCGCTGACGGCGTCGCCGGTGAAAAAACGCTGACCAAGCTGTATACCAGCGGATCCGCCGTCGCCGCCGCCACAGCCAAGCCCACCACGGCCCCCGCTTCTTCCGCATCCGCAACGACTGAAACCTTGAAAACCGGGAGCAAAGGCGAAGACGTCCGCGCCATGCAGGCGCGCCTGGTAGAGCTCGGCTACCTGAAAAATGCGGACGGCATTTACGGCATCGCCACTTATAACGCCGTGGCCGCTTTCCAGAAAAAGAACGGCCTGACCGCCGACGGCGTGGCCGGCGTGATGACCCTGAACCGCCTCAATTCCGCCAACGCCATTTCCGCCAACGGCACCCTGCTGATCAACAGCAGCGCGTCCACGCAGCAGGCGGCTTCCAGCACTTCTTCCGGCTTTACTCCCCCGAAGGCGTCCAAGGTGCAGTACGCCAACTGGTACACCACCATCCGCGCGATCGCCAAGCAGATGCCGGACGTGGTGATCTATGACCCCGATTCCGGCCTCTACTTTAACCTGCACATGTTTTCCTTCGGCAAGCACGCCGATAGCGAAACGCCCACCGCCGCCGATACAGCCATCCTGAATCAAGTCGTGGGCGTAAACAACTGGACGCCCAAGTATGTATGGGTGTGCTTCCCGGACGGCCAGGTGTATATCGGCTCTATCCACAGCCACGGCCACGAGGTGGACCATACCCCCAACAACGACCTGGAAGGCCACATTTGCCTCCATTTCCCCCGGGTCATGAGCGAAGCGGAGGCCACCGGCCCCTACGCCGTCAGCCACCAAAAGGAAATCAACTGGGGCTGGGAGCTGACCCAGGCCATGGCAAAGTAAGCCTCTTTCGTCTTTCTCCCCCGCCGAAAAAATAATCGGCGGGGTTTTTTGCTTGCGTTTCCTTCGATCATCCCGTATAATAAATCCTGCCGCTTTTGCGGAACAGGGAAGAAACATCATGAGGAGGCAGCGCATGGACTTTATATCCATTTTAGCGAAAGAATTTTCTTTGAAACCCGAACACGTGCAGGCCGTGATCGAAATGCTGGACGCGGGCAACACCATCCCCTTTATCGCCCGTTACCGCAAGGAAAAGACCGGCTCCATGGACGACCAGCTATTGCGCGAGCTGGCGGAGCGCCTGGAATACCTGCGGAACCTGGAAAAGCGCCGCCAGGAAATCGAAGCAGCACTGGCGGAAATGGGCGTACTGACGGATGAATTAAAGGTTCAGCTTGCCGCCGCCAAGACGCTGGCTGAACTGGAGGATCTGTACCGCCCCTTCCGGCCCAAGCGCCGCACCCGCGCCACCATCGCCAGGGAACGCGGCCTGGAGCCGCTGGCCTTATGGCTGCTGCTGCAGCTTCCCAAGGGGGACGTCTGCGCGGAAGCGGCCAAGTACATCAACGAAGAAAAAGAAGTGCCGGACGCCGAAGCCGCCCTGGCCGGCGCCCGGGATATCCTGGCCGAGCAGGTCAGCGACGACGCGGCCCTGCGCAAGGAGCTCCGTGAAACGCTGCTGCGGGAGGGCGTGATCGAAACCAAGGCCGCCAAGGAAGAGGACAGCGTGTACAGCATGTACTACGACTACAGGGAGCCCGTGCCCAAAATGGCGGCCCATCGGGTGCTGGCCGTCAACCGCGGCGAGCGGGAGGAATTTTTGAAGGTCGCTTTGATCCCGCCGGAGGGCAAATGCCTGCAAAGCGTAAAGAACGCCTTTGTCCGGCCCGGCGGCGGAGCCTCCGATCAGGTGGCGATGGCCTGCGAGGACGCCTGGGAACGGCTGCTGTTCCCTTCCATGGAGCGCGAGATCCGCAATGAGCTCACCGACCGGGCCAACGAGCAGGCCATCAAGGTGTTCTCCCAGAACCTGCACCAGCTGCTTTTGCAGCCGCCCATCAAGGGCAAGGTGACCCTGGGCGTCGACCCCGGCTTCCGCACCGGCTGCAAGCTGGCTGTCATCGACGAAAACGGCAAGGTGCTGGACACCGGCGTGGGCCACTTCACCCTGCCCGGCGCGGAAGCGGGCAAGGCCGCGGCAGCGAGGCTGATCAAAGGCTTCGTGAAAAAGTACGGCGTCACCGCCATCGCCATCGGCAATGGCACCGCCAGCCGGGAAAGTGAACAGTTCATCGCGTCCCTGCTGCCCGACCTGCCCGGCGTGGCCTATGTGATCGTCAGCGAGGCGGGCGCGTCCGTCTACTCCGCAAGCAAGCTGGCCGCCGCCGAGTTCCCGGATTTCGACGTGACCCAGCGCAGCGCCGTTTCCATCGCCCGCCGGATGCAAGATCCCCTGGCCGAGTTGGTAAAGATCGACCCCAAGGCCATCGGCGTGGGCCAGTATCAGCATGACCTGAAGCAGAACGAGCTCACCGCCGCCCTGGACGGCGTGGTGGAGCAGTGCGTGAACCTGGTGGGCGTAGAGGTGAGCACCGCCTCCGCGGAGCTTTTGTCCCACGTGGCGGGCATCGGCCCGGCGCTGGCCAAGAACATCGTGGCCTACCGGGAGGAAAACGGCATCTCCTCCCGCGCCGCGCTGAAAAAGGTGCCGAAGCTGGGGCCGAAAGCCTTTGAGCAGTGCGCGGGCTTCCTGCGGGTGATGGACAGCAAGAATCCCCTGGACGCCACCGCCGTGCACCCCGAAAGCTACGACGCGGCCAAGGCGGTGCTGTCCACTTTAGGCTATGAGGCGAAAGACGTCAAAAACGGCGGCCTGCCCGGCATCGCCCTGAAGGCGAAGGAATACGGCACGGAAAAGCTGGCAAAGGAACTGGGCATCGGCCTGCCCACCCTGAACGACATTCTCTCCGAGCTGCAAAAGCCGGGCCGCGACCCCCGCGACGAGCTGCCCAAACCCGTGCTGCGCACCGACGTGCTGGACATGAAGGATCTGCAGCCCGGCATGGAGCTCACCGGTACCGTGCGCAACGTGATCGACTTCGGCGCATTCGTGGACATCGGCGTCCATCAGGACGGCCTGGTGCATATCTCCCGCATGGCCGACCGCTTTATCCGCCATCCCTCCGAGGTGGTCAAGG
This sequence comes from Clostridia bacterium, assembly GCA_017550745.1. Classification (GTDB taxonomy): domain Bacteria; phylum Bacillota; class Clostridia; order Christensenellales; family Aristaeellaceae; genus RUG563. Next base: position 33,264 of record JAFZOG010000109.1, read on the forward strand.
TGGGCGACGTCGTGAAGGTCTGGGTGGTCAGCGTGGACGAAAAGAAAAAGCGCATCGCCCTGACCATGGTGAAGGGCAGGGAATAATACAAACAGCGAACCCGCTTCCGTCTTTTGCAAAAGCGGGTTTTTTCATCAAGTTTTACCCTTTTATTGATCTGACCTTAGAATCATCCACTTGTTATTCACTCGAACCATCTTTACCACATTCTCCGTGTCCGTTTCCTTTCCGCCCGCGGCTTTCCATCCGGCGATAAACGCCGCCCGAAGCAGGGAAAACAACGCTTCCTCTGCCTGGTCGTAGGTATCCCGGTCAAGAAATGCTTCAAAGGTTTTTTCAAACACATCATCCATGAATTTTTTCTCCTCTTTTTCTCTTCTTGTACAATGATTGACATTTAGTGAATGTCATATGCAATAGGCAGTATATCATATAATCCCCTAAAAGACAATCACTGAATGTCAATCGAAGGGGAGCGCTATGTACAAGAACAGGGCAAAGGACGGGAGAAACAACATCACCGGCCGGGCAATTGCCCGATACCGGCTGCATATGCCCGATAAACCATCCCAGAATGACCTGGCCGTGCTCCTCCAAGTCAACGGGCTGGACATCGACAAAAACGCCATCCAGCGCATCGAATGCGGGAAACGGTTTGTGACCGACATTGAACTGAAGATGATCGCGAAAGTTCTCCAGGTGTCCTACAGCGATTTGCTGGACGACGAATCAGCGGAAGACAAGTAAAGGCCGCGCCCGAACCGGACGCGGCCTTGCTTTGTATTTTCAGGATTACGCGGCCTTGCTTTGTATTTTCAGGATTATTCGGCGACTTCAAAGGTGGGGATGACGCCGCCGGCGAACTGCTCGTTGTTCAGGATGAAATCCTTCACCTTCTGGGTGGCCAGCACCTTCTCCAGGGCCAGCACCCAGGGAGCCTGCTCGTTTTCGGGCTTCACCACCAGGTAGTTCACGTACACCTGGCCGGTCACGGTGCCGGCTTCGGTGAAGAGCGCGTCGTCACGGACGGTCATGCCGGCGTCCAGCACGTAGTTGCCGTTGATGACGGCAAAGGCGACGTCGTCCAGCACGGCGGGGATTTTTTCAGCGTCCAGCTCCACGATTTCCAGGCCCTTGGCGTCCTTGATGTCTTCCTTCTGCAGGCCGCTGTCCGGGGTCACGCCGTCATCCAGCTCGATCAGGCCGGCGTCAGCCAGCAGGATCAGGGCGCGGGTTTCGTTGGAGGGGTCGTTGGTCACGGCGATCTTGTCGCCGGCAGCGATTTCGCTCAGATCCTTCTTGGTGCCGGGATAGATGCCGTAGGGCTCGCAGTGCACGCCGAAGGCGGCGACCAGCTTGTCTTCTTCCTTTTCAACGCTGGCGTTGTAGGCGTTCAGGAAGGGGATGTGCTGGAAGTAGTTGCCGTCCACTTCGCCGGCGGCGGTGGCGGGGTTGGCAACGTAATAGTCGGTCACTTCCAGGATCTCCAGGTCATAGCCCAGGGCGGCCAGGTCGTCCTTCACAAATTCCAGGATGATGGCGTGGGGGGTGGTGGAGGCGGCGATGGTGATTTTTTCGTTCGCCAGCGCGGCGGGCACAACAGACAGGATCACCAGGGCAAGAACCAGAGCGAATACCTTTTTCATTGTTGTTTCTCCTTTTTTCTTTTTTTCCGGCGTCAATACAGATTAACGGATTCTATGATCCAAGCGGCGGGTAAGCCGCGTACCGGTAACAGCGATGACCTGCACCATCAGCACCAGCACGGCGCTGGCCAGATACATGAAGTCGTAGTACTTTTTGCCGCGCTGGTAGCCTTTCGTGATGGCGTAGGCGCCGATGCCGCCGCCGCCCACGGCGGACACCATGGCGGTATAGGCCAGGATGGTGGTGACGGCCATGGCCGCGCCCGTGACCAGGGAGGGCACGGATTCGGGGATGAGCACCTTATAGATGATCTGCCAGGTGGAGGATCCCATGGCCTTGGCGGCTTCTATGACGCCGCCGTCCACTTCCAGGAAGCTCTGCTCCACCACGCGGGCGATGTAAGGCGTGGCGCTCACCACCAGCGGAAACACGGAAGCCGTGGTGCCGATGGAGGTGCCCATCACGATGCGGGTGACGGGAATGAGCATGGCGATCAGCAGGATAAAGGGAATGGAGCGGAGGAAGTTGATGATCGAGCCAAGCACCGCGTTGAACGTCGGCGCGGGGCGGATGCCGTCCTTCCGGGTAATGACCAGCAGCACGCCAAGCGGCAGGCCCAAAGCGTAGGAGACCACGGACGTCCAGAACGTCATCATACAGGTTTCCAGAAAGCCCTGCCAAATCAGGCCCCAGTTCATCCGTTCACCACCTCCTTCACGGTCACGCCCTGGGCGGTCAGATATTCCATCACCTGTTTGCACACCGCGTCGTCCTCGGGCCGCTCGATGAGCATCTGGCCATAGGGCTTGCCGTTGATGGGCTTGATGTCGGCGGAAAGGATGTTCACGTCCACGCCGCAGTTCTTCACCAGCCCCGCGATGATGGGCATGCCCTCCTTGCCGCCGTCGAACACCACGCGCAGGGCAGGCACATCGGACACTGCGTCGTCCTCGTCGGAGGAAAGGATGCCGAACAGCCGCTTGCCTGCCGCCGAACGGGTATGGATGAACACGTCGTCCACGGTGCCCTCCTCGGCGATGCGGCCCCCGTCCAGGATGGCGACCCGGCTGCATATCTGCCGGATGACCGCCATTTCGTGGGTGATCAGCACCACGGTAATGCCCAGGTCCCGGTTAATGTCCTGCAAAAGCGCCAGGATGGACTGGGTGGTCATGGGGTCCAGGGCGCTGGTGGCCTCATCGCACAGCAGCACTTCGGGGTCGGAGGCCAGGGCGCGGGCGATGGCCACCCGCTGCCGCTGGCCGCCGGACAGCTGGATGGGGTAGGCGTCCGCCTTGCCTTCCAGCTCCACCACCTTCAGCAGTTCCTTCACCCGGGCGTTGGCTTTCGCCTTCGGCACCCCGGCGATTTCCAGGGGATAGCGCACGTTCTGGGCCACGGTTTTCTGCATGAGCAGGTTGAAGTTCTGGAAAATCATGCTCACCTTGCGGCGCATCTGCATCAGCTGTTTATTGTTCATGGCCAGGATGTTCTGGCCGTCGATGAGGATCTGTCCGTCCGTCGGGGTGTCCAGCCGGTTCAGGCAGCGGATGAGGGTGGATTTGCCCGCTCCGCTCATACCGATGATGCCGTAAATCTGCCCCCGGCTGATGCTCAGGTCGATGCCGTCCAGGGCCACCACCTCGCCCCCCGGCACCTGGTACACCTTGCGCAGGTTCCTGACCTCGATCAGCGGCGTTTCGGGCGGCGCGCCTTCCAGGATCTGGTTTTCATTTTCTTCCGACAATTGCCTCTTCCTTTCAGTAAAAAAGCCGCTCCGCGCATATCTGCGAAGCGGCGCAAGCAACTTTCAGCGTATGTCAAGCGGCGCGGCGCAAACAGCGCGAGGAGAACCCCACGCGGCAGGACATTCGCATTGTTTCCCTCCGCTTCATGGGTTTCCCTCCCTTCGCCTCTTGATGGTATGTATTATAAAAGATTGGGGTTTTTATGTCAAGGGTTCGGGGATTATGAGAAATGTATAGCTGATTATAGGGAAAAGCTATAAGGGACCGCGGAAACGTGGATTTCTCCCGTTCGCGCCGCCGCTGTTCCCTCCCCTTCAATCAGGTTTCCAGTTCCCTGCATTCCTGAAGCAGCTTGATGATCGGCAGCTGCTGGGGGCAGACGCTTTCGCACTGGCCGCATTGAATACAGTCCCCCGCCTTGCCCTTATCCTGGGTCACGATGGTGTATTCCCGCACCGTGCGGAACCGGGGGCTGCCCTTCTTGCGGTTTTCCACGTTGAAGATTTCGGGAATGGGGATCTGCATGGGGCATCCCTTGGTGCAGTAATGGCAGGCGGTGCAGGGAATGGATTTGTCCGCGTCCAGGGCCCGCTGCGCCTGCCGGATGACATCCTGTTCCGCATCGGAAAGCGGGCGGAAATCCCGCATGAAGCTCAGGTTGTCCTCCATCTGGGCCAGGCTGCTCATGCCGCTGAGCACGACCATGATCTGGTCCAGCCCGGCGGCGTACCGCAGCGCCCAGCTGGCGCAGGACGCTTTGGGGTCTGCCGCTTTCAGGATGTCCTTCACTTCGGGAATGGGATCGGCCAGGATGCCGCCCTTCACCGGCTCCATAACGACCACGGGCTTGCCGTGGGCTTTGCAGATTTCCCAGTTGCGCCGGGACGCCACGCCGGGGTTTTCCCAGTCGGCGTAGTTGATCTGCAATTGCACGAACTCCGCGTCGGGATGGGCGGCCAGCAGCTCTTCCAGCAGGCCGGGATCGGCGTGGAAGGAAAAGCCCCAGTGCCTGATAAGGCCCTTCGCTTTTTGCTCCCTGACGAAATCCCAGATGCCGTAGTCATCATACAGACGGTAATTGCTGCGCTGGATCGCGTGCAGCAGATAGAAGTCAAAGTAGCCCGCGCCGGTGCGTTCCAGGCTGGTATAAAATTCCTGCCTGGCGCTCTGGGCGTTTTTTTCCGGCGCCATCATCGCGTTCAGCTTGGTGGCCACCGTATACGCGCCGCGGGGATACCTGTCCGCCACCGCCAGCTTGAAGGCTTCCTCGCTTTTCCCGCCGTCGTACACGAAGGCCGTGTCAAAATACGTGCCGCCCGCGGCAAGGAATTTATCCGCCATCCGGGCCGTCTGCGGCACGTCGATGGTTCCGTCCGGGTTCTTCGGCAGGCGCATCAGGCCGAAGCCCAGCTTAAAGGTTCCGGCGTCCAAATATCCGCTCATGCTTTCCCTCCTTGTTTTTCTCAGTCTCCCAGGCCCACAAAGGCTTTCACCTTTTCGCTGCCGAACACTTCCTCCGGCCTGCCCTCGGCCACGATCACGCCGTCCTCCATGAACACCACCCGGTCGGCCACCTCCCGGGCGAAATTCATTTCATGCGTGACCACCACCATGGTGCGCCTTTCCTTGGATAATGCGCGGATAACGCCCAGCACCTCCTGGGTGAGCAGCGGGTCCAGGGCGGAGGTGGGCTCGTCAAAGCAGAGGATCTCGGGATCCAGCGCCAAGGCCCGGGCGATGGCTACCCGCTGCTGCTGTCCGCCGGAAAGCTGGAAGGGGTAGGCGGCTTCCTTGTCGGCCAGGCCCACTTTTTGCAGCAGTTCCCGGGCATAGGACGCCGCTTTCGCTTTATCCCGCTTCAGCACGCAGACCTGGGCTTCCGTCAGGTTCCTCAGCACGCTCATATGGGGGAACAGGTTGAAATTCTGAAACACATAGCCCATTTTCAGGCAGATGGCCCGCTGTTCCCTCGGCGTGCCGTAGACGCCGTCCTTCACCAGCGCCTGGCCGTCGATTTCGATGGTGCCGCCGTCCACCTGCTCCAGATTGTTCAGGCAGCGAAGCAGCGTGCTCTTGCCTGAGCCGCTTTTGCCGATGATGGCCACCACTTCACCCTCGTTTACCTGCAGGGAGATGTCCCGCAGCACGCCCAGGCCGTCAAAGCTCTTTTTCAGGTTCGTCGCGTTCAGCATGGCTTCTCCCTCCTTACCGGTAATAATTCAGCTTCTTTTCCACCCAGCCCAGCAGCAGCGTCAGCACGCCGTTGAAAACCAGGTAATAAACGCCTGTAAAGAACATGGGCCAGATGGCGCCGGAAATTCCCTGGCTGCCCTTCATAAACGCCTGCCCCGCCCAGATGATTTCCTGCAAAGCGATAATGCGGGCCAGGGACGTATCCTTCACCAGCGTGATGATCTCATTGGACATGGGCGGCACGATGGCTTTGACCACCTGCATCAGTTTGACGCGCCAGAAGATCTGGCCCTTGGTCATGCCCAGCACCTTGCCCGCCTCGATCTGCCCCACCGGGACGCTCTGGATGCCGCCGCGGTAGATCTCGGAAAAATAGCAGGCGTAGTTGATGATGAACGCCGCCGAGGCCGCCAGGAAGCGCCCGCTTTCCCCGCCGCCCCAAATGGGGTTATGCAGCACCAGGCCGGGAAAATAATAAATGATGAGCAGCTGGATCATCAGTGGCGACCCACGGATGATCCACACGATCACCCGGGTCAGGATACTTAAAGGCCTAAACCGGCTCATGGACCCGAACGCGATCACCAGCCCCAGCGGCAGCGCCCCCAGCAGAGTCACGAAAAACAGCCGCAGGGTCTGGAAAAACCCCACGTTCAGGGAGTTGATGACGATGGGCATCTGCTGTAATATCAATTCCATTTCTATATCCCCGTTTATGTACAAAATACGGTATTTCCGGCAAAATGCTCAAGACCGGACAAATACATATGGACAGCCGGGCTGTGAATGACACACGGCCCGGCTGTCCCTTCAATTCTGAATCACGGATTATTGCGCGATCAGCGCAGCCTGGACACCGTAGGCTTCGGCGCAGGCGGCCAGGGTGCCATCGGCATAGGCGGCGGCAAAGAAGTCATTCAGCGCGGCGGCCAAATCGCTGCCCTTGCGGAAGCCGACGCCGTATTCTTCGCTGTTCAGGGCCAGGGTATAAGTGAGATTCACATAGTTGGTGCCTTCGCCCACCATGGCGGCGGCCATAAGCGCGTCGATCACAGCGGCGTCAGCGGTGCCGCCGGCCACTTCCATCAGGGCCGCGGCCTGGGAGGTGACAGCCACCTTGTTATAGCCCAGCGCGTCGATTTCCGCTTCGCCCGCGCTGCCGGCCTCAACCGCGAAGGTCAGCCCGGAGAGGGAAGCGATATCGGCGAAGTCCGCCGCCTTATCAGCGGGGAGCACCACCACCTGGGCGTTGTTGCAGTAGGCGTTGGAGGTCTCCATGGCGCTCTTGACTTCGTCGGTCAGGGTCATGCCGTTCCATACGCAGTCGATAGCCTTGCTGTCCAGCTCCAGGATCTTGTTGTCCCATTCGATCTCCACCAGTTCCACTTCCACGCCCAGAGAGGCGGCGAACGCCTTGGCCATATCCGCGTCAAAGCCGACCCACTCGCCCGCGTCGTCCTTAAAATCCATGGGCGCGAAGTCCGTAATGCCCACCACCAGCTTGCCCTTGGCTTTTACATATTCCAGATCGGTTTCCGCCACAGCCGCGCTGCCCAGCAGCAGCATCACCGCCATCATCAGCGCGCATATTTTCATCAGTTTCCTCATTTTGTTTCCCTCTTTCCTTTCGTCCATACGTTCATTTGGCTCTTTATCGCTTTACTGCAATAAACCGATAATATAATATCATATCATCGCGGCCTTTGTCAATCCTTTGAAAAAACTTCTTTACGTAAATGGTTACTACTCAGCCCTCGGCTTCGTAGTAACGCGAAAGGGGCTGTGAAAAAAGGCAGAAAGCCACTGGCTGAATCACAGCCCCCATTTGAACAAGAACAGAAAAGCCGAAGAAGAGGCAAAAAGAGCATAAAAAGCCCCTTTCCCCAATAGCAGGAGCCAAAGGAGATCAGG
>JAFZOG010000110.1 GCA_017550745.1 Clostridia bacterium
AAAAAAGTGAGCCTTCATTGTCATCTTGAGCGGAGTGGAGCGAGAGCGGAACGGAGTCGAAAGATCTGTAGGTTGGCTTAACGATTCACTGACAGATCCCTCGGCTATGCCTCGCCTCTGGCTCGGCTTCGCTCGGGATGACATCGTAGGGCTGTAGTTTGACGGAACATTTCCCTATCAATTCGTGAAGAGCCTTTTTTTGTATTGTCCCATATTTTCGGCGCGTCCGAAACGCAGTGGAAAAAACCGAGAAAAAAGAGACAAAAAATGCGCTGTTTTTTCCCTCCGGTTCCTTTGCGTAAAAAGGGATCGCCCCGGGCTTTTTTTCATAGTATTTTTATAGGTTCTTAAGAGAAAAGTACTTGACAGAAACATGATATTTATACTATTATTATTTGGTGATAGTGTCCCTATTTTCATTTGACGAGATCGGAGCGGGTAAAGTGGGCAGGAATTCTGAAAAGGATGCCATTGAAATGGCTTCGAAAAACCAAAGGATCCTGGAGAAAGGGTTTCAGATTTTCGCGGAGAAAACGATCGACAAGGTCACGATGACCGACGTCGCCAAAGCAGCTGATATTGGGATCGCCTCTCTGTATCGCTATTACAGCACGAAACAGGCCCTTGTACTCGCAGTCGCCACATGGGCATGGAATGATTACCTGAACAATAGAATGAAGCGCCTGGAGGAAGAGGATTGGAACAGGAAAACAGCGGCGGAAATCATTGATTACTTCCTGGAAGCATTTCTCGAGATGTACCGCAGCCACAGGGATCTGCTGCGCTTCAACCAGTTTTTTAACGTTTACCTGCAAAACCAAAACATCCCCAAAGAGGATATGAAGCCTTACAGCGACATCGTGACGGAGGTGGAGGAAAGCTTTGGAAAAGCCTATAACAAAGGCAGAATGGACGGCACGCTGGGCACCGATATCCCGGAAAAACAAATGTTTTCCACCGCCATCCACCTGATGCTGGCCGCGGTAACGCGTTATGCGGTGGGCTTAGTCTATTCCAACGCGGATACGGATGCGGAGAGCGAGCTGCGCATGCAGAAGGAAATGCTGCTTAGGCAGTTTTGCCGGGGCTGAGGCAAAACAGCATCGGCCCGGAACGGGTAGAACGATTGAGATACAGATGATTGAAAGGGATGGAAACATGAGCCTTTATGAACGGTTGAAGGCGGGACATGAAAAACTGTCGGTGCTTGGACTGGGATATGTGGGCATGCCGCTGGCCGTAGCATTCGCAAAAAAGCTGAAGGTGATCGGTTTTGACCTGAACCGGGATAAAATCGAGATTTACCGCAGCGGGAAGGATCCCACAAACGAGGTGGGAGACAAAGCCGTCCGCGAGACGTCGGTCCGCTTTACCGATGAGGAGCGGGAGCTGCGGGAGGCGCGTTTCCATATTGTGGCGGTGCCCACGCCGGTATATGTGGACAAAACGCCGGACCTGAGCCCGGTGGAAGGCGCCAGCCGGATCCTGGGGCGGAACCTGATGCGCGGCTCCATCGTCGTGTATGAAAGCACGGTATACCCCGGGGTGACCGAGGAAATCTGTGTTCCCATCCTGGAAAAGGAATCCGGCCTGAAATGCGGGAAAGACTTCAAGGTGGGCTACTCGCCGGAAAGGATCAACCCGGGGGATCAGGTGCACCGGCTGGAAAATATCCGCAAGATCGTTTCCGGCATCGACGAGGAAAGCCTGGAAGAGATCCGGAATGTGTATGACCTGGTCATTGAGGCGGGCACCTTCCCGGTATCCACCATCAAAACGGCGGAGGCCGTGAAGGTGGCGGAAAACAGCCAGCGCGATATCAACATCGCCTTTATGAACGAGCTGGCCTTGGTGTTTGACCGGATGGGCATCGACACCAACGAAGTGGTGGACGGCATGAACACCAAATGGAACGCCCTGGGGTTCCGCCCCGGGCTGGTGGGCGGCCACTGCATCGGCGTGGATCCCTACTACTTCACGTACGAGGCGGAGGTGCTGGGATACCACAGCCAGATCATCCTGGCAGGCCGAAAGATCAACGACGATATGGGCACCTTCGTGGCGGACGCCGCCATCAAGAAAATGGTGCTGGCCGGGATGACGCCCAGGAATACCAACACGGTGATTCTTGGCTTCACGTTCAAGGAAAACTGCCCTGACCTGAGAAATTCCAAAGTGAAGGATATTTACGACCGCCTGAAGGAGTACGGCATAGAGCCCAAGGTCTGCGAGCCCCAGGCGGATCCCGCGGAATGCCAGGCCTTCTACGGAATCACGCCCATCAAAATGGAAGAGGTTCAGAACGCGGACTGCGTGATCATCGCCGTCGCGCATAAAGAGTTTACCAGCCTGGGGGCGGAAGGCATCCTCCGCCTGTTCGGAAACAAGCGGGAGAAGGTGCTGGTGGATGTGAAGGGCATCCTGCCCCTGAAAGAAATGAACAAAACGGAACACCTGAGCTATTGGCGGCTGTAATTCGGATAAAGAAGGAGACCGTAAAAAATGATGTCAAAGGGCCTGCTGACAGAGCAGGATATAAAAGAGTTCCGGGATGAATATGGTTCGCTGATCAAGCAGCAGTGCCGGCAGCTGCTGGGCAATACGAAGGCAGCGAAAGAACTGGAAGAAAGAGTCGTCCGGTCCATGCAGGCGAAATATGAGTTTCGTCCGCTTCCGAAGCGCTGCGAAACCATCCTGATCGCCGAATGCTGCATCCTTTCCCTTCAGATGGAAAAGCCCGCGGCGGAAGACGCCGTTGAGGAAGAACCGGATTTGCCCGAAGAGGAGACTGCGCCTGAGCAAACGGAAATCAAAAAGCCCGCGGCGAAACCGGCTGTGAAGCCGTCTGCCGATGCGAAGCCTGCCGCAAAGCCGGCTGCCGATGCGAAGCCTGCCGCGAAGCCGGCTGCCGATGCGAAGCCGCCTGCCGCCGTGAAACCGGCTGTCCCAGCGCCCCAGCCTTCAGCGGAAAACCTGGAAAAAAGGGCACAGGAAGATCTGCCGGAAGTGTTTGAGGATATGCACTTAACCGCCTCCTACGATCCGGTCAAAACCGCCCTTTGGCTTCCTAACGGGCTGAAACCGGAGGAGGAAAGCAGGACGCCGGATCCCATCGATCCCACCGAGGACGAACCCGAGCGCAATGTTCTGCACAGCATCATCAACACGCTCCTGGTGCTTTTGTTCATGGCCTCCATTGTTTTCTTCCTGTGGAAATGCGGTATCCTGTATTGGATCAGGATCGTGATGGAAAGGGTATTGACGTATGGATGATATCAAAGCGGCAGACAGCCCTGTATTCAAAATGGATGACCAAGCGCTGCAAATACACGCCATGGTGGTGGCGTACCGGGATGCCGAACAGCGCTGCGCTGAAGCGGAAAGCCGAATGCAGGAGCTGCTGGTGGAAAACGATGCACTGAACGCGCAGCTGAAGGAACTGACGAAGGCTTACCAGGAGCTGATGAACAAGCACAGCTCCCTGCAGGTTTCAAGCCGGGATCAGAAGGAAACGCTTTCCTCGGAAAACCGGGAGCTGGACGCGCATCTGAAAGATATGACGGTGGCTTACCAGGAACTGATGAAGAAGCTCAGCGCCATGAAGTCATCAAAAAAGGACCAGACGGAAGAGCTTCGGGCGGAAAACAAGGAGCTGAACGCCCAGCTGAAGGAAATGGCGGGCGTTTACCAGACGTTGATGGCAAAGCACACCTCCCTTAGGAAAGAGTTTCGGAAACTGCGGGATAAAGAGGAAGGCTCTCTGAAACACGCGCGGCAGGAGAAGGGGGAGGACAATCCGGAGAAGCCGGAAAAGAAAGAAAAAAAGGATGACTCAAAGAAAAAGCAGAATGCATCCGCGCAGGGAAAGGAGAAAAAGCGTGAATAAACATCTCGCCACTGTTCTTGCGATCATTCTGGTTTTGTGTCCCCTTGTTCTGAGCGGATGCACCACCGTCCAGGAGCTGCTCCATCTGTACACCCCCACGCCCACGCCGTCGCCCACGCCTGAGCCCACCCCCACGCCCACGGTGCGCATTCCGGTGACCCCGGTTCCCACCATGGCGCTGACAAACGCCCCGGCCCCGGTGCTGACGGGGGTGGAAACGGACCGGGATGTGATCTCCCTTGTATTTGAAGGCTACACGGACGACGCGTTCATGGAAGCGCTGCTGAACACCCTGAAGGAGCTGAAGGTATCGTCCATTTTCTTCATCACGGGCAAGGTGGCCGACGAACACCCGGACCTGCTGCAAAAAATCGTCCAGGCGGGCTGCGAGGTGGGCAACTACGGCCTGACCGGCGTGAAAAAGATGGAGACCTTCGACGCCGCCGAAAACATTTTTTCTTTCCAGAAGACCCAGGAGCTTGTGAAGAAAGCCATCGGCGTGGCCCCGCGGTATGCCCGTATGAACGGCTCGGATTATACGACCCTCCTGCTGCGGGAGGTAAGCGCCGCCGGGCTGGAAGCCGCGGTCCTGCCGACGCTTTACCTGAACCACAAATCCTTCGCCTCTTCGGAAGACGCGGAAGCCTACGCCAGAAACGTGATCCGCGGAAGCATCGTTTCCGTAAAGCTGGGCCAGGAGCTGGACCTGTCGGAGTTCATCGGCACGGGCCCGGCTTTGGAGGAAAAGCCGGCCATCGACCCCAGCCCCAGTATCGAAGAAGTGGGCTCGCTGCGCCGGGTGGAAGTGGAAACCCTGCCGCTGGATCAGATCAAATGGCTGGTCGAAGCGCTGAGGAATCTGAATTACGAAATCGTCATGCCCGAAGAGCTGGGCAAAATGGCGGTGACCCTGCTTCCCGAGGTGAAAACGCTGTCGGATAAAGAGGCCCAGCAATACAACGCGGATAACTATCCCTACCCCGTGACGGAAGAACCGTTGAACGTGGGCAGGTTCCGCGAGGGCACCGACCAGGATTTCAATAACGTCGTTTTCGTCGGGGGAAGCGATGTGGCCACCCTGGAAAGCTACGTGCAGTGGAGGCGGGAGACCGAGCCGGATTACCTGGGGAAGGCCAGATTCCTCTATGGCAACAAGCTGAGCATCGAGCGCGCGGTGAACCGCAACCCGGATGATACTTCCCTGCCGACGGTGAACGGCGTCCGGATGACGGTGGAAGAAGCCCTGGCCCGGATGGATGTGAGGACCGTGTACCTGATGATCCGTTTTGAATCCCGGCAGGCGTATCTGGACGAACGCTTTATGAGCAACCTGAAATTGCTGATCTACCGGATCCAGAAGCTGAGCCCGGGTGTCCGCCTGGTGCTGCTGGGCGGGTTCCCGGCGGTGAGCGGAAAGGACGCCACGCCGAACAATACCCAGGTGTTCCGGTATAACCTGAGGCAGGCGCTGATGTGCGCCAAATCCGGGCTGTATTATCTGGATTGCGCGTATGTGCTAAGAACCGACAAGGGAGCGCTTCTGGACGAATACTGCCTGGATAAAATGAGCTATGGAACACACCTGAACGATGCGGGATGCGAGGCTTGGGTCAATTTCCTGCTGCAGCATGTGCCGGAATAATCAGGATCAAAAAAGAGGCGAACACATATGAGCAAACAAAAAAAGGTCCGGGAAGACGCGCTTCTGCATACGGTGGAGGACCGGCGGAATTTAACCTTCGTGCCGGATCCGACGAAGCAGCGGAGCAACAATGACCGCCGGAACAACATGCAGTCTGATGCGCACCGGCCGGAGTATGCCCGGTACGCCGGCATGCGCTATGAGGAGGCCAATCTGTTTGTTCGGATGAAGCTGCCGGACGGAAATAAACTGCGCTGTAAATGCGCCAATATTTCCCAAACGGGCATGAAGCTGAATCTGCCTGAAAACTTCGACGTATCCACTCTGAACGAGGGAGATACCGTGCACCTGCGCTTTAAGCTGGAGCCCGGCATGCTGCAGGAGGGAACGGAGAAGAATTACAACCTGAAATCTACCATCGTCAGGGTTCAGAATGATGCCCGCTGGATCGCGCTCCAGTTTGAGGAGCCGCTTTACGTTGCCCGCAGAAGCGCAAGCAACCTGTATTTTACGCTGGCCACCGGCTTCCTCTTTCTCATCACGCTGATCATCCTGCTGATGCGCGTGGAATCAGTGACGTACTTTTCCACCCACGCCGTGCTGTACGGCTACAGCCTGCTGGCCTGCTCCTTCCTGCTGAGCCGGTATTTCTTCGGCATGCTGTATAAGCCCATCGCGGTGGACCCGGACTATACCCCGTCGGTTACGATCGTGGTCCCCTGCTTCAACGAGGAAACGTGGATCCGGCGCACGATCATTTCCTGCATCAACCAGGATTATCCGCCGGAAAAGCTGGAGCTGATCATCGTGGACGACGGGTCTTCAGACCGTTCGCCCCAGGTGATCCAGGAGACCATCAACGATCTGTGCGTGGAAGGAAAACGCTATGGACTGGACAAGAGGATCCGGGTGTTCTTCCAGCAGTATAACCAGGGCAAGCGGGACGCCATGGGCGTTGGCATTCGGAACTGCAACACGGAGCTGATCACCTTCGTGGACTCTGACTCCTTCCTGGAGCCGGACGCCATCCGCAACCTGGTGCAGCCCATGAAGGATCCGAAGATGGGCGGCGTGTCGGGCAGGACCGACGTGGCCAATACCTATACGAATCACCTGACCAAGATGCAGAGCGTCCGTTATTATATCTCCTTCCGGATGATGAAGGCCGCGGAAGCGTATTTTGATTCCGTCATGTGCCTCAGCGGGCCCCTGAGCTGCTACCGGCTTTCCGCCGTGAAGGAAGTGGCGGAGCCCTGGCTGCACCAGCAGTTTATGGGCCAGAAGGCCACCTTCGGCGACGACCGGAGCCTGACCAACTTTATCGTGAAAAACCACCGCACCTATTACCAGGATACGGCCATCTGCTCCACCATCGTGCCCAACAAGCACAAGGTGTTCCTCAAACAGCAGATGCGCTGGAAGCGCAGCTGGCTGCGGGAATCCATCACCGCGGGCAAATTCATGTGGAAAAAAGAACCGCTGATGGCTATCTTCTTCTACATGGGCCTGCTGGTGCCGATGATCGCGCCGCTGATCGTGCTGTACAATCTGGTATATGTGCCCATCGTGCGTCATGTGTTTCCGGGAACTTTCCTGCTGGGCATCCTGCTGATGGGGCTTTTGATGAGCTTCGCCCAGCTGATCCTGAAGCGAAGTTCCCTGTGGTTCTACGGCTTGTTGTTCTGCCTGTATTATGAGGGGATTCTTCTGTGGCAGATGCCCTGGGCCTGGCTGACCTTCTGGGTGAGCCACTGGGGTACCCGGAGCGGCGGCCGGAAGAAGCAGCAGACGGCTGCCAGCCAAAGCGCATAGAAGGGAATGATACAAGCATATGGCCAGACTCCTGACTGAATCGAGCCTGAGAAGAAGAAATATATGGAAAGTCACGCGGACCGTGCTGCAGTTTATTCTCATCCTGATGGTCGTGCTATGGGTGGTCTGGTCCCTCAGCACCGCCCCCAAAAAGGTGAAAACGGAGGAAGAAATCGCCGAGAACCGTATGCTGGATGACGGCTCGGTGGTGGACGCGGCAGGCAACCTGCTGGAAGACGCCGTGGGGATCATTGGGATCAACAACGCGCCTCAGGTCGCCGTGCGCGCGGATTCCGTCCTGCCCCCGGACGCTGAGCCGGCCGTGCGGGCCAAGGACGGCGCACGGTTCATCTGCGTTTCCTATAACGGCGTCAATACCAACGAAAAACTGGAAAGCAAGATCGTCAACGTGAATGTCGCCCGGCAGCAGCTGGAGCTGCTGGCAAAAGCAGGTTACGTGACCATCACCCAGGAGGACGTGCTGAATTATTACAACGAGCACCAGGGCCTGCCGGAAAATTCCCTGCTGCTGGTGTTTGAGGACGGCATCTACAATACGGCCAAGCTGGTGCAGCCGATCCTGGAGCAGCTGAACTACAAGGCCACGATGTGCACCTATTCCGGCAATCTGACGGACCATGAAGACATGTATATCACCGCAGAGGATATCAATAACCTGCTGGAAACGAGCTTCTGGGAAATCGGATCAAACGGGTACCGCCTCAGCTATATCAACGTGTTTGACCGCTACCGCAACTATTTTGGCCACCTGAACCTCAAAGAGCTGGTGGCCGTGCGGGAGCACCTCCGCAGGGACTATAACCATTACCTGATGGACTTTCTGCGGGACAAGGACCGGCTGCGGGAAGAAACAGAAGAAGAAATGATCGAGCGGATCTCCTGGGATTACAGGCAGATGCGGGAGGACTACATGTCCGCCACCGGGTTCGTTCCGGCTTTGTATATCCTGATGCATTCCAACACCCGGGCCTTCGGAAACGACCAGCTGGTGTCCTACCAGAATGAGAAGGAACTGACCGAGCTGTTCCAGATGAATATCAACCGCCAGGGAACCTGCCTGAATACCTTGGACAGCCTCATCTGGGACCTGAGCCGCCTGGAATCCCGCCATTATTTCTCTCCCAACCACCTGATGATGCGCATTTGGGATGACACGGGGGACAATGTGTATTTCATGCTGGGGGATGAGGAGGCCGCGTCCCACTGGGATGTGTCCGGCGGCGTCGCCGATTTTGAGGGCGACCGGATCATCCTGACGACCATGCCCTACGGCACCGCGCTGATGCAGCTGAAGGATCAATTGCCCACGGATCCGGACATTACGGTGACGCTCCAGGGCAATGTGGTGGGCAAGCAGGGCGTGATCATGCACGCCACGGCGGACGGCACCACCGGTATTGCCATTACCCTGGAAAACAATTATCTTGTAGTCCGGTCGATGGCGGACCAGGATATGAAGCTGTTTGAAATGAACCTGTTCGAATTTGACGGCGGCCCCTTCATCAGCAAGGAAGAGGATGAGCTGCAAGGCCTGATCGCGCTGCAGCAGGCAATCATCGACTTTGACGATGACCCGGAGCGCGTCCGCGAGGCCCAGGCCATCCTGCCGGATCTGGAAGCCATGACGGTGGTTTCGATCGAAGAAGGCGGAGAGCCTTATTACCCGGATCTGGATATTTCCCAGCGGGATGAACGGAAACTGCGGGTAAGGCTTGCGGGAAACGGCCTCTCCGTGTGGCTGGACGACCAGCTGATTGTGGAGGATATGCGCGTGCCTGTCACCCCGGAAAGGCATCTGCTGCTGATCGGCGCCGTGTCAGAAGATATTGAGCGCTTCTCCCGCGAAAACCTGGACGACGACGTGTATGACGCCGTATTTATCAACCTGACCATCAACGACCTGTCCAAACGGGACCAGGAACCCTATGCTTACACAGCGCCGGACGCTTACGCGGAGGCTGATGAAACGGTGGAGGAAGACGCTGTGGCGGAACCGGAGCGGCCCTCGTTCTGGAAGTGGCTGATAGGCCTGGTGGGCCTGGGCTGAGGAGGAAGGGGCAGATGAAGAACGTACTGAAAATCGCTCTAGCGCTCTTGGTCGCAGTCACTTTTCATCCCCATGCAGGATCTGCGGGTCAGGAGGAAAACGGAACGGTTTCATGCGGAGCGTGGATCGTCTATTGGAATCAGAATGACGGCATGGAAGAAGCCCTTGGGCTTGATCCGCTTCCGGACCGGCTGATTGCTTTTGAAGCGCTGTTCGGAGCGGATAAGTCCGTTATACTGGAGCATGAGTCCCAAGAGCTGCTGAGGCGGATGCAGTCAAAATTCCCGGCGGAGAAGATCTATCTTTCCGTTGTCAATGACCTGGTCCTGAGCAAAGGCGGCTACTCCAACAAAGATACGCAGCTGCTTCGGGATCTGCTGCTGACGGAGGAAGCCAGGGAAGCCCATATCCGGGAACTGACGTATCTGGTGGACCGCTGGCACCTGAAGGGCCTGGAAATCGACTATGAGAATATCCACGGCGACCGCGCGATTTGGAAGGGCTTCACGGTCTTTCTGAAGGATCTCTATGCCGAAATGCAGAAGCGGGGAGTCACGCTGCGGGTAGCGCTGGAATGGGACAGCATCCTTTACACGAACCTGCCGGAGGGGCCGGAATACAGCATCATGTGCTATAATCTGTTTGGCTTCCATTCCGGGCCCGGCCCGAAAGCGGATAAGTCTTTTCTCAGAAAGATTGCCGGGATGTACAGCGGCAGAAACGACTGCTGCATGGCGCTGGCTGCCGGCGGGATTGACTGGATCGGAAACTCGGCGGATACGGAAGTGACCGCACGCCAGGCGGAATACATCTTTCGGTCGAAGAACCTGAAAACCAAGCGGGATCCTGACAGCGGCGCGCTTTACGGCACCTATATGAAAGACGGCCAGACCCATACCGTGTGGTACGCCGATGCGGAAACCATTCGGCAATGGATGGAAATCCTTCAGGAATACGGTTATTCCAAATTTGACTTTTTCTGCCTGGGCGGGAATACAGTGAAGGATTGGAACACGCTGATCATGAGTCAGCAGTCTGGGCAGCGCGAAGAAGGAGGCGATAAACCGTGAGAATGCGGCAGATTCGAACCACGGTGATCCTGATTATATTGATTATCGGCATGGTCGGATTAGGCTTATGGTTCGAGCGGCATCCCTTTCTGGAAACCGAGCCGGTGCCCACGGCAACGCCGGAGCCGCGTCCCAGCCCCACCTACAAGGCGTTCAGCCCGATGAATACTGTGGCCGTAAGGCCGACAGGCACTCCTGTGCCTCCCCAGGAGGAGATAAAGCCCATCGGCAAGGAAGAAGCGGAAGTGATAACGCGCGTCTATACCGCGGAAGAGGGAAACATCTATACCTTCAATTACTCCCCGGATAACGGGGAGCTTCCTTCTGTGCTGCAGGCGCTGGAGGACTTAAGCGCCCCGGCCGTTTTCTTTATGAAGGATGACGACCTGCGCCAGTTCCCCCAGGACGCTTCCCTGATCATTCAAGCAGGGCATGAGATGGGCATCCTGATGGAAAAAGATTCCCAGATCACGGCGGAAAGACAGCTGGCAATGATACAGGAGAGCGAAAAGGAACTGAGGGCGCTGGGTTATACCGGCGAGGTCTATGTCCGCACGGCTTACGGCGAGCCCTCCACCACCCATCGCCAGGTGGCTGCCGCGGGCGGATACAAGCTGATCAGTTTTCTCCAGGACATGGTGCCCAACACCGTCA
Source organism: Clostridia bacterium (assembly GCA_017550745.1). GTDB lineage: Bacteria > Bacillota > Clostridia > Christensenellales > Aristaeellaceae > RUG563. The sequence goes on from JAFZOG010000110.1 coordinate 11,133, forward strand.
GCCGCCTCTCCGACGCGAGCCAGATCCTGTCAACGATTTTCAGCGGCAACAATGACGTGGCCCTGCAGCGCGGGGAAATCGTCACTTTCCAGATGGGCCTGTTTCAGTACAGCAATACGGTGCTGGCGAATTATATCCGCCTCCTGACGAACAAGAAAAATATCTATCCGGTGAAAAGCCTGAGCGCCATGATGAATAACACGGCGATGTGCTACACCTATCCCCTTACGGACGACCAGATCCTGCCCAGCGTGCTGAACCAGATTTATCCCGGCCATATCACGGCGGATCAGGATCCCATGGATGTCATCCTGGAGCGCTATTACGGCACGAACTGGGTGGTCAAAGAGGATTTCCTGCCGGGGTTCAAGCCCATGGAACGCTACTATCTGAATACCTCCGGCTATATCAGAAACAAGGAAAACCATTGCTTCCTGACCTTTGACGACTGGGGCCCGGACGAGACCCTGACCAAGCTGCTGAAGGTGTTGGAAAAGCACCGCGTGAAGGCCACGTTCTTTATCCGCACGAATTATATCACCTATAACCCGAACCTGGTTCGGGCAATCGCCATGGCGGGGCATACCATTGCCAGCCACACGGACTCCCATTTCCCCCTGAGCAATAACGTCAAGGACGGCGTGGTGTTTGAAAGCCTCACCGAAAAGCAGGCCAAGGAATTGCAGGAGGACCTGATACTCAGTTATGAAAAATTGCAGCGGATCGTCGGGGATATCGAGATCGACGGGAAACCGGCGCTTTCCCGGCTGTTCCGTCCTCCGACGCTGGCGGTCAGCAAGATCGGCCTGACAACTGTGTTCGACTGCGGATTCACCTACAGCGTGTCCGGTTCTTTCAGCACGGAAGACTACAGGGCGAAAAGCGCCGAAGCGCTGTGCGACGCGATATTGGAAAAAGTGTGGAGCGGCTGCGTGCTGGTCATGCACATGAGCCAAAACAGCATCTATACCGCGGATGCGGTGGATATGTTCCTGACGAAACTGGAACAGCAAGGATCACCGCTGAAATTTGTATCCCTGCTGGAGGATCTTTCCTGACAAGGTATTCTAAATCTGGATAATAATGATTCTAAAAATGGGCTGCTGCGTATCGCAACAGTCCGTTTTAGATTGTCGAAAAACCCCTGGGATGCATCGAAGGGCCGCAGCCCTTCGATTTTAAATCCGCAGGGGTCGAAGCGCCCGGAAAACGGTACAGTGTACCGTTTTCAGCGTAGGGCGGGCCGGAAGGCCCCGGGCAGGCAACAGAATGTTGCTTCCTATATCTATATCCGACCGCAAAAATAGGGTTTTCAGCCTCCTTTTGGAGGTCGAAAACCCATTTTTGCAGGAAATGGATGAATCGAATGAAAATGGAATCCCGATTCCATTTTCATTCGCAGGCTGTCGAAATGCTTTTCGACAGCCTGCCTCAGATGGTGTTTTCGTCACTGAGCAGATCGGCCAGCAGCTTTTCCTTCACATCGCCCACGGTGGTTTCCCGGATCTTCTGGCGCAGGGGCAGCACGGCGCGGGGAGACACGCTCAGCTCGTCGATGCCGATGGAGAGGAAGGTTTCGGTCAGCTCCAGGTCGGCGCCCAGCTCACCGCAGATGCCCACCCAGACGCCGTTCTTATGGGCGTTGTCGCACACCATTTTCAGCGCCCGGAGCACCGCGGGATGATGGGGATTGTAGAACCGGCCCAGGTCGGCGTTCTGGCGGTCGCAGGCCAGGGTGTACTGGGTCAGGTCGTTGGTGCCGCAGGAGAAGAAGTCCACTTCCTTGGCCAGCCGGTCGCTCATGAGCACGGCGGCGGGGGTTTCGATCATGATGCCGATTTCCACGTCCTCGGAGAAGGGGATGCCCTCTTTGGTCAGCTCGGCCTTCACCCGCTCGCACATCTTCTTGGCTTCCTTCACTTCCCATACGCTGGTGACCATAGGGAACATGATGCCCAGCTTGCCGTAAGCGCTGGCGCGGAAGAGGGCGCGGAGCTGGGTGTGGAAGATTTCGGGCCGGTTCAGGCAGATGCGCAGGGCGCGGTTGCCCAGGGCGGGGTTTTCTTCCTTGGGCATGTCAAAGTAGGCGATCTGCTTGTCCGCGCCGATGTCCAGGGTGCGGATGACCACTTCCTTGCCGCCCATATCGGAGAGGGCCTTTTTGTAAGCCTCAAACTGGTAATCCTCGGTGGGATAATCGTCGCAGTTCAGGTACAAGAATTCGCTGCGGAACAGGCCCACGCCGCCGGCGTCGTTGGCCAGCACGGCGGGCACGTCGTCCGGGGAGCCGATGTTGCAGAACACCTTGATTTTCTGGCCGTCCTTGGTCTCGTTGGGCAGGCCCTTGAGCTTTTCCAGCATTTCCCGGGTCTTGCGCTGCTCTTCCATCTTCTTGAGCATGCGGGATTTGGTATCCGCGTCGGCGTCCACCACCACGCTGCCGGTGCCGCCGTCGATGATGACCTCCCGGCCTTCATACTCGGGCTTCAATTGGTCGCCCACGCCGATGATGGCGGGGATGCCCATGGTGCGGGCCAGGATGGCGGTGTGGCTGGAGCCGGAGCCGCCCTCGGTGATGAAGCCCAGGATCTTGCTCTTATCCAGCTGCACGGTCTCGCTGGGGGCCAGGTCATCGGCGGCCAGGATGACGGGCACGGGGGAGTCGATGCCGCCCTGGGCCACGCCGGTCAGCGCGGCGATGATGCGGTTGGACACGTCCTTCACGTCCGCGGCGCGGGCCTGGAAGTAGGCGTCCTCCATGGCGGCGAACATTTCGGAAAACTGGACGGCGGCGTCCATGACGGCGGCTTCCGCGTTCAGCATGGTTTCCTGCACGGCGGTCTGGATGGCTTCCTCATATTCCATGTCCTCCGCCATCATCTGGTGGGTTTCAAAGAGCATCGCGGCTTCGTCGCCCGCTTCTTCCCGGGCCTTTTCAGCCAGCTCGCCCAATTGCTCGATGGCCTTTGCCTGAGCGGCCTTGAACCGGGCCCATTCCGCTTCCACGTCCTCCACCTCGTAGCGGCGGATGGTGGATTTCGCGCGCTGATAGTAATACAGAGGGCCGATGGCCACGCCCGTGGATACGCCCTTGCCCTGAATGGAAATCATGGGATTCATCCTCCTATCGTTTACTGGTTTTCGTTCTGCATCCAAAAGATACGACCCATAGCATCTTCAGCCGCTTCCCTGGCGCTGGCTGTGGCGGTGATATTGATGAGGTATGTGTCTTTGATGAAAGAAATTTGCAGGGAGTGGATATTCATTTGCCCCATATAGTTACACGCCGTGCGCAAACAGGTCAGTTCACGTCCATCGATGGCAATACTGGAAACGACGATGGAAATATCCTGCATTTGAGCGTCTTCAAGCGTAGATTGTAATTGGTCAAGCTGATTTTCATACAGGTATTTTATTCCCAGCAATTCAAATACCCGCGCAGCCTGATCGTCCAGGGGAATGAGCACGGCGTTGATGTTATCCGTACTGTTTGGCGCAATCGCGGAAAAAACCGCAAAAGACCCTGACGCTTCTATCGATTCCTGCGCATCGGAAGAGAGCAGTTGTTTGGCGAACTTTTCTACTTCTTCACTGCGTTCCTGCGATAATACGGTCCAGTCTTCCAAGTGAAAGCCAAAACCGAGAAATGCGTTTTGATATGCGCTATCCTCCGTAATCCCCAAAATGTCCCGAACCGTCGCTTCTGACAATGCCGCGGCGGAGCAGAACAACAGGAAGATTGACAGGAAAATGCACAGGATCTTTCTCACGCACACGTCCTCCGTGAAAATAATGCAAACGGACGGCTGTCTTTTCGGGCAGCCGTCCGCGGATTCGGATTACAGGTTGGCCTTGAAGAAGGCTTCGATTTCGGCGGCGGCGGTGGCTTCGTCCGCGCCGTCCACTTCCACGGTGACGGTGTCGCCCTGCTTGATGCCCATGCCCATGAGGGCCATCAGCTTCAGCGCGTTCACGGCCTTGTCACCCTTCTTCACGGTGACGGTGGAGGCGTACTTCTTGATTTCCTTGACCAGCACGCCGGCGGGGCGGGCATGGATGCCAACGGGATCGGTGATGGTGTACTCGAAAGACTTCATGTTTGCAATCCTCCTGAATGTTTATTTCTTTCCGTAGCAACGGAATGATTTGCCAAGCCCTCTCAGGCGCTGCGCGCCAGCTCTCCCAGAGGGAGAGCCAAGACTTGCCGCCCCCTTTGGGGGAGATTCCCCCGCAGGGGGCGGAGAGGGTATGAATGCGCCAAGGTTTATCCGGGATACTTTGTCATTGCTGAGTATAAATACCTTCTATGGCTTTCTCGGAGGGGGCCTGGGGGAACCGTTCTTTGGCCTCTAAAGAGCGGTTCCCCCAGAAAACTTTCGCCCCTTACTTCGCGCCGCACTCCACTTCTTCCAGGTCGTCGGAGTTGGTGAGCAGCACGGCCACGGTGTCGCTGTAGCCGGCGTCCTTGATCTTCTTGCGGTCAAAGCGGATGAGGGGCTGGCCGGCCTTCACGGCGTCGCCTTCCTTGACGAGGCAGGTAAAGCCGTCGCCCTTCATGTTCACGGTGTCCACGCCCACGTGGATGAGCATTTCCATGCCGTTGCATTCCACGCCCACGGCATGCTGGCTTTCGGCCACGGAGGAGATGGTGCCGTCAAAGGGCGCCACCACCACTTCGTCAGCGGGCTGGATGCCGACGCCGTCGCCCAGGACGCCGGAAGCGAAGGTCTCGTCCGGGATCTGGTCGCGGGCGATGACGGTGCCCTTCACGGGCTGGAGCACGGAGCCGTTCTTGCAGCGGATGACGCTGACGGTGGGCACCTCCAGGGCAGCGGCGGGGGCGGGAGCGGCGGCCCCTTCGGGCTGCTCTTCCTTCCACAGCGTCCACACCAGGGCAAAGGCTACGCCCGCGGAAATGGCCAGCTCAACCAGGTACAGGGGCACGTTGTTCACGGCGGGGATGGCGGGAATGCCGGTCACGCCGTAGACGGGAGCGCCCAGCCCAAACAGCGCACCGAACAGCGCGCCCACCGCGCCGCCGGCCATGCCGCACAGGAAGGGCTTCATAAAGCGGAAGTTGATACCGAAGATGGCGGGCTCGGTGATGCCCAGGGAAGCGGAGAGGGAAGAGGGGAAGGCCACGGACTTGGTCTTCTGGTTCTTCACCTTCAGGGCCACGGCCAAGCAGGCGCCGAACTGGGCGAAGTTGGCGGCGGAGGCAATGGGCATCCAGGTGTTCAGGCCGGTCTGGGCGATCATGCCGGCTTCAATGACGTTGTACATATGGTGCAGGCCCATGACCACGGTCCAGGGATAGATCGCGCCCATGACCACCGCGCCGACGGAGAAGCTGGCCAGCCACTTGGCGCCTTCCAGCACGTAGTTTTCCAGGATGGAGAAGATGGGGCCGATGATGGTGAAGGTGACGAAGGAGGTCACCAGCACGGTCACCAGGGGGGTCACGAACAGGTCGATCATTTCAGGAACGATCTTGTGCAGCAGCTTTTCAACCTTGCTCATCAGCAGGACGGCCAAGATAACGGGTATCACGTGGCCTTGGTAGCCTACCTGCTGGACGTTAAAGAACCATAGCTGCCAGGTCGGTATCTCTCCGGCGGCGTAATTGCCCACGGTCCAGGCGTTGACCAGGGCCGGGTGTACCATCATCAGGCCGATGACGGCCCCCAGGAAGATGTTGCCGCCGAACACCCGGGCGGCGGAGATGGCCACCAGCACGGGCAGCAGGGCAAAGGCGGTGTTGGCCACCAGGTCCAGGAAGGAGTACCAGTCGGTCTGGCCAAAGGCGGGCCAGAACTTCGGGATGGCTTCCACCAGGCCCATCATCAGGCCCGAGGCCACGATGGCGGGCAGGATGGGCACAAACACATCGCCGGGGGTTTTGAGGATCTTCTTCCACCAGGGCATCTTGGAGGCGGCTGCCGCCTTCACGTCGTCCTTGGTGGCGGCTGAAGCGCCGGTAACGGAGAGGAATTCCTCGTAGACCTTGTTGACGGTGCCGGTGCCGATGATGAGCTGCAGCTGGCCGTTGCTCTCAAACATGCCCTTCACGCCGTCCACGTTCTCAAGCGCTGCCTTGTTGACCTTGCTGTTGTCACCGATGACCAGGCGGAGCCGGGTTGCACAATGCGCCGCGCTGATCACGTTGGAGCCGCCGCCAATGTTGTCGGCAATCTCCTGGGCGCATTTTCTGTAATCCAGAGCCATGGGAGAAACCTCCTTATATGTATTTGCAGAAATTGTCAAAAATGGAATGGAAACTGACAAATCTGCCATTGCTGAATTCATTATACAATACTTTTTGCAATTCGTAAACCATCAATTTTACCAAGGCGCAAGAAAGAGGCTCTTCACGAATTGATAGGGAAATGATCCATCAAACTACAACCCTACGATGTCATCCCGAGCGAAGCCGAGCCAGAGGCGAGGCATAGCCGAGGGATCTGTCAGTGAATCGTTAAGCCAGCCTACAGATCTTTCGGCTCCGTTCCGCTCTCGCTCCACTCCGCTCAAGATGACAATGAAGGCTCACTTTTT
>JAFZOG010000111.1 GCA_017550745.1 Clostridia bacterium
CCTGCTGAGCCATACCCTGCCCCAATACGGCGTGACCACCACCTTTGTGGACGCTCATAACCTGAAAGAAGTGGAAAGCGCCATCCAGGACAACACCCGGGCTATTTACCTGGAAACCTTGGGCAACCCCAACAGCGACATTCCGGATATCGACGCCATCGCGGAAATTGCCCATAAGCACGGCCTGCCTCTGGTGATCGACAACACCTTCGGCACGCCTTACCTGATCCGCCCCATCGAGCACGGAGCCGATATCGTGGTGCACTCCGCCACCAAGTTCCTGGGCGGCCACGGCACCACCTTAGGCGGCATCATCGTGGAATCCGGGAAGTTTGACTGGAAAGCCAGCGGAAAATACCCCAACATCGCCGCGCCCAACCCCAGCTATCACGGCGTATCCTTCTATGACGTGGTGGGCCCCGCGGCCTTCGTCACCTACATTCGGGCCATCCTGCTCCGGGACACCGGCGCGTCCATTTCTCCCTTCAACGCCTTTCTGCTTTTGCAGGGCGTGGAAACCCTATCCCTGCGGCTGGACCGGCACGCGGAAAATACGAAGAAAGTCGTTGAATACCTGAAAAACCATCCTCTGGTGGAAAAGGTGAACCATCCCTCCCTGCCAGATCATCCCGATCATGCGCTGTATGAACGGTATTTCCCCAAGGGCGGCGCGTCCATCTTCACCTTTGAGATCAAGGGCGGGCAGAAGGAAGCCTGGGCCTTCATCGACAATCTGAAAATCTTCTCCCTGCTGGCCAACGTGGCGGACGTGAAGAGTCTGGTGATCCATCCCGCTTCCACTACCCATTCCCAGCTCAGTGAAGAGGAATTATTGGATCAGGGTATCAAACCCAACACCATCCGCCTGTCCATCGGCACGGAGCATATCGACGACATTATTGCCGATCTGGAAAAAGGGTTTGCCGCCATCCGAGCATAAAAGACAGAGAAAGCACAATCGAAACCCCCGTTATTCCTTTACAAACGCCTATTCTTTTGATAGGATAATTCCAATTTCAGGAAAGGAGGCCGGACGATGCGAAACCGTCCCTGGAAGCGATGTTGCGGCTCGTTGATTGTTTTAGCCTTCCGGCAGCCTGCATCCATCCTGTAAACCATCAAATTATTAAAGAAAGAAGGAAATGACCATGAAGAAAATTATCGCCGTATTTTTCGCGCTGATCCTGTCTCTCTCCGCTTTTGCCCCCGCTTTCGCCGAGGAAACCCAGCCCACCGCGATCAACAAAGAAGCCTTTGATGCGCTCCTGGCCTCCGGTCCCATTGCCAGCGATGAAGCGATTTCCGCCAGCGCATGGGCCACTGCGGTGAAGGAAGCCGGCATCCTCCGGGTGGGCGGCACCCGCACCTCCTTCCTGTTCAGCCAGCTGGATGAAACCGACAACGGCATCCGGGGCTTTGACGCCGGCCTGTATCAGCTGCTGGCCCGTTACATCTTAGGCGACGAAACCAAATTTGAATTGACCCAGGTAAATTCCAGCACCCGTGAATCCGTGCTGACCGGTGGCCAGGTGGACGCGGTGTTCGCCACCTATTCCATCACCCCCTCCCGGCAGGAAGTGATTTCCTTTGCGGGCCCCTATTACACCTCTCAGTATGCGGTTTTAGTCAAGTACGGCAATACCGAAATTACAGGCATCGATGGCCTGGCGGACAAGATCGTCGCCACCCAGGCGGGCTCTACCGGCCCCAGTATCCTGGAGCAGTTCGCGCCGGACGCCATCGTACAGACCTTTGAGGATGACATTCAAGCCCGCACCGCTGTGGAATTAGGCCGCGCCGACGCCTATGTGACCGACTATACCCTGATCCTCAACTCCATCGTGAAGAATCCCGGCGCGTATGCCGTAGCGGGCGATGTGTTCGGCCCCGAAGACCCCTATGGCATCGGCCTCCCCAAGGATTCCGACGGCGTGGCCTTTGTCAATGAATTCCTCAAGACCATCGAGGACAGCGGCCTGTGGGCCCAGCTGTGGCAGATCAGCCTTGGCGACCGCACAGGCATCGACACCGCTCCCGCGGCCCCGGCTATCGCTGAATAATCAATCGATTCTATTTTTGAAGGGCCTCAAGACATTTTCGCCTTGAGGCCCTTTTCCGGGAGGCAGCCCATGACTGTTTCACAGCTTCTCACCCAATATGGCGACCGTTACCTCCAGGCGCTTTTTGCTACCTGGAGGCTGACGTTTTTTTCGTTTCTCGGGGCGTTTGTGATCGGTATCGTGATCACAGTGCTTCGGGTATCCCCGATCAAGCCGCTTCGCCTTTTCGGGGATTTTTATGTGCAGGTTTTCCGCAACATTCCCGGCGCGGCGCTTTTGATCCTATTGGTCTATGCCCTGCCGTACCTTAAAATCACGTTCCCTTATGACGTGTGCGTGCTGATTGCCACCGTGCTGATTCCCTCCGCCTTCTGCTCGGAGCATTTGATGAGCGGCATGAACACCATCCATCCGGGGCAAATCGAAGCGGCCCGGGCCTTGGGCATGACCTTTTTCCAGCTCATCCGGCGCGTGGTGATTCCTCAATCCCTGCGTTCCGCCGTGCTGCCCCTGACCAACCTCATGGTTGCCACCATGCTCACCACCTCCCTTGGCTCCCAGGTGCCCCTGCGGCCCATGGAGCTGACAGGCATCGTGTCCTATATCAACACCCGCAGCGCGGGAGGCGTGATGGCCTTTGCCATTTCCGCCGCCCTGTACTGCGCGACCGGGCTTTTGATCGGCGCGGCGGGAAGCTGGATCGACAGGAAAGTGAGGATAAAACGATGAGAACAGGTTCCATTCGGGATATCCTCTATGAAGCGCCGGGGCCGAAGACCCGCAGGCGCATCGCTTGGGTCACTGTTGGGGCGCTGCTTCTCCTGGCCGCGCTGCTGTTCATCGTCATCCGACAGTTTTATGTGACGGGGCAGCTCGGTGAACGCTATTGGGCCTTCTTTGGCAAGCTCACCACCTGGCGCTTTTTAGGAGAAGGGTTGCTGACCACAGTGGAAGCAGCCGTTACCGGTTCCGCCATTTCCTTCACTTTGGGTTTTCTGCTCATGCGGGGCAGGCTGCAAAAGAATCGGCTGCTGCGCTGGTTCAGCACGGGGATCATTGAGTTTACCCGGGGCGTGCCCACGCTGCTGTTCATCTATTTCTTTTTTCTGGTGGTGCCGCAGACCGGCTGGAAGCTGAGCGCTTTTTGGAAAATCACCCTGCCCTGCGCCATTTCCGCCTGCGGCGTGGTGGCGGAAGCGCTGCGGGGCGGGGTCAATGCTGTGCCCAAGGGCCAGCGGGAAGCGGCCCTGTCCCTGGGCTACCGGGAAACGCGGCTGTTTTACCGGATCATCTTTCCCCAGGCCATCCGCTTTGTGATCCCTTCCCTGATCGCCGAATTGGTGATCGTGCTCAAGGACACCACCTTCGCCTCCATCGTTTCCTGCGCGGACTTGATGCAGAACGCCAAGGTGCTGATTTCCAATTACGACGCGCTGCTGTCCATTTATCTGGTGGTGGCGGTGATCTACATTCTCATCAATTATCTGTTGAACAAGCTGTCCGACCGTTTGGCCCAACGGATGAACCGGACTGGCGCGGCGGAAAGGAGCAAAGCATGATGGAAAATGATCGGCCTGTCATCGAATTAAGGCACGTTCACAAGCACTTCGGCGATTTGCATGTGCTGAACGATATTTCCCTGACGGTGAAGAAGGGCGAAGTGGTGGTCATCATCGGACCTTCCGGCTCGGGAAAATCCACCCTCTGCCGCGCCATCAACCGTCTGGAAACCATTGATTCCGGCGAAATCCTTTTTGAAGGCGAACCGCTTCCCCAGGAGGGACGGAAGCTGGCGGAAATGCGTGCTCAAATCGGCATGGTGTTTCAATCTTTCAACCTGTTCGCTCACCGCACCATCCTGGACAATCTGACCATCGCCCCCTGCGACGTGCTGAAAACCAGCAAAAAAGAAGCGCGGCAGGAAGCCATGCGCTTGCTGGAACGGGTGGGCGTGGCCGATCAGGCGAACAAGGTGCCCGCCCAGCTTTCCGGCGGACAGCAGCAGCGGGCTGCTATTGCCAGAGCCCTTGCCATGCACCCCAAAGCCATGCTGTTTGACGAGCCCACCAGCGCCCTGGACCCGGAAATGATCGGCGAGGTATTGAACGTGATGGCGGAGCTGGCTAAGGACGGCATGACCATGCTGATCGTTACCCATGAAATGAATTTTGCCCGGAAGGTGGCCGACCGGGTGGTCTTCATGGACGGGGGCTGCATCGTGGAAGAAAACACGCCGGAAGCCTTCTTCGATCATCCGCAATCCCAGCGTGCGAAGGATTTCCTTTCGTCATTGACCGCGCACTGATCGTTTCATTTTCGCTGCTGTCTCCTGTATAATCATTTGATCGTCCCGCCATGGAAATAGCATTCGTAGATCAGCCTGCCTTGATACGTGATGCGCTCTTTCCCCTGAAACCAGTCAAATTCGCCTTCTACGGAACAGGAATACGCGTAATCGCCGTTTTCATACTGTGCCGGTCCCCGATAAGGTGTGTTCTCCGGCACATGAAGCAACGCTTCTTTCAGAAAATCACCGCTGAAAGGGCTGCCTGTCACCCGGCCTACATAATTCATGCTCCAGTACGGCACATCGGCGATCCACAGCGCTTCCTCCCCAGCAAACTTTTCTCCGCCAAGATAGGTGTCATAGTACATCAGGTCATCTTCCCGATAAACCAGATTATGGGATTTGATCCTGGAAGAAGCTGTTTCAGCGCCTTTCCCGGCGTAGGTCGCCCGTTTTGCCCGAATCAGGAAGTCCACGATCTTTTTATCCATCCTTCAAAACCTCTTTCAAATTCAGTTGCTTCCGCATGATGTACATACCGTCCCTTTGCGCCGCGACCACAAATCCCGCTTTTTCATATAAACGCTTCGGTCCTGTAAACGCCAAGCCGTTCATGCTTTCGTTCTTCATGGGATATGCTTCGACAAAAATATATCCGTCCTCTTTGGCATCCTGACATACCCTTTCAAGCAGCAGGGTGGCGATCCCTTTCCCGCGATATTCCGGGCAGATTTCAAAGCATACGATGGACTTGACCTCACCCTTCCGCTGGAAGTCGACCCGCGGTTCGTCCTGTGGAACGTCCGACAGGTCAAATTCTCCGACCCGATAATAGCTCAGCCTGTCATTGGCATTGCACCAGCCCACAGCTGTTTTGCCGTCATAGGCCAGATACCCCTGAACTTCCCCGTTTTCCACCATGCGGACGGCTGAGGTCCGTAACGCATATTTCCATCCTTCGCTTCCACCGCCATCGATTTCCGATTGCCTGAAAAACTCGTTCTGAATCCTTTCTTTGCTCATGTTAAAAGCATTGCAGTAACAGGGATAAAAGGGCGACCCGTCCGAAAACGCCCGGTGATCGAAAAAGTCCAGATAATCTTCCAGCAGATCCGGCGTCAGTTTTTCGATTCTGATTGTACTCATTGTTTTTCCTCCGATACCATGCGGATCAATCATAGTTCCATTTCAAATTCTATCTCATCCTCTAACGGAATGCCGTCCATACCGATCAACGGGATTTCCGGTTTGAGCTTTCTTGCCTGTTCAACAGCGTTTCGATAGAGCCTCGTCCTATGGAATCCTCGTTTCTGATAAAAACGCATCGCGGGAAGATTATCATTCGTCGTAATGAGTTTGATCCGCTCAGCGCCTATATCCTTTGCTTTTATGATCGCTTCATTAAGTAAAGCGCTTCCGGTTCCTTGTCGTTCATGAAGGCTGTCGAGAGAAAGAATTTCCATTTCTTTTCCACTCAACCGGTATGTAATCAGACCGGTGATCTCATTGCTTTCACAAGCATAGAAACCGTCAGCGGATGCAAGATCAATGCTCTCTCCGTGTACAACCATTTGCGCGGTATACCATTGACGAACAATGAAAGCGTTGATTGGTTCCCGCTCTTTCTGGTCAATCGCTCTGATTATCATAATACCCTGTCTCCATGCTGATTCTCCCGTATTTCAGATAAAATCAAAACACGGTGGAATGGATCACCCTTCGTTTTTCTGGGTTAACATTCTGCTGCCTTTCTGCAAGTTATTCTTCATTCTTTCATATCTATTCTACCATAAAACTCAAGACGCATCAATGATTTCTCCACGTTAATTCATGGCGCTGCAGGAAGAAATACTGGCCGCCTTGCCCGAAGAAAAGCGGCCCTTGATGGATTCTGTTCAGGACGAAATAAACACGCTTATGATGGATGAAGGTGAGTCAGCTTTCATTGAGGGCGTTACCTTCGGCGTCCGGCTGATGATGGAAGTGGGTGGAGGTGGGTGAAAAAATGCTTACAAAAAAGAACCGATCATCAAAAAGGACACGCCGACGATTCTGAAAATACAGGCATACTTGTTATGAATCATCCGCCAGTCTACCTGGGAATGAAGCGTTTTTTCCGTGCGCACACCCCAAACGCTGCCATATGGAACAGAAGGCAAGGCATTTCCATATATCCACAGCACACAGCCCACCGCCATCACAGCAGTTGGCAGCCACAGAACCTCCGCAGAGCCGCCCTGAAACCAGCAATCATACAGATGCGCGATGGCGGCGGCATCCAGGAGAAGAAATCCGGGATCCGCCAGCGCGAGGAAAGAGAGGGCGTTCATCCCCGTCTTCGATTGCGTTTCTCCGTCCTTCTGCCGTTCTTTCTCCAGGCGCTTATCAGCCATGTATCCAAGCGCCATCAGCAGGAACACCCACAGCATCAGCGTCCAGCGGGGAACCAATATGCCCGGCAGCGCTTCAACCTGTCCATGCAAACGGTGAAGATTCAGGGCGATCAGCAGCAGACCCGCGTATTTCGCCACGGGATAGCAGAGACGGAGTGTGGTTTCAAATAAATTCCTATTTCCTTCCCTCATGGCTTTTCGTCTCCAAGCGGCTCAAAATAGTTTGCATAGGTTGTATACAAGTGTGGCCCCAGCCGCCGAACGCCGCCGTACAAGTGCTTTGTCAGCAGTGGCTCAATTTCCGAGGCATCCCCGTTTTCAATCAGGCGCAGCATGGCGGCGTGCTCTTCCATCACGTCCGGTACATTGCCTCCGGCTAATATATCCAGCATACAGAAGCGGGTGTAGCTGGACTGTGGGCTGGAAAGCCGCTTCCACAAAAAGGACAGATTCATCCGCCGGAACCATTCGCTGTGCATCCCGAGGTCGGCACGGAGAAAAGAATCGATTTGAAAATCATTCGTGCCATAGTCAGCGGCGACTTTTTCCATCTGGGCGTATAAATAACGGACCTTTTCCACGTCCGTGGGCGTGCGCACGGCGATATAGTCCCTGAGCACCATGCTTTCCACGGCTACGCGCTCATAGATCAGCTGATTGATGGTGTCCAGGCTCAGCTTCGTCACCAGGCTGCCACGTTTTGCCTCGATCTGCACCAGCCCGTTTTCCCGAAGCCGCTGCAATAAACTGCGCACGGGGGTACGGGACAGGGAAAACCGCTGGCATAAATAGTTTTCGCTGATGATTTCCCCAGGCTTCCATTGAAAATGAAGGATTTCGTTTTCCAGCAGCCGATACTGCTGTTCATGATCTAAAGCAGCCGTTTCGCTCATGGATGTAAACGCCTCCCGATCCAAACGCTTTTTCTTTATTCTACCGGAACAGGATAGAAAAGTCAAGTTTTATGTATACAAGTTAAAGAAGAATTTTTCCAAATGCAGTGTAAATGTATAAATTGGTATGATAAAATACAAAAGAAAAAGTAAAAAAGGGCTTGAAAAGGGATAAAAGCTGTGTTATGATGTATACAAGAAACGCGAGATGAAGCGCGTAATGATGAAGGAGGTTCTCTTCCATGAAGAAACTGCTGGCTGCTGTTCTGGCCGCGATGCTGGTGCTTTCCTGCGCCGCCGCGCTGGCCGATGAAGATCCCTATGCGAATCTGGGCAACTTTGAAATGATGGTGGGCCACGCCCAGCCCGAAGGCAATCCCCGCTATGTATCCATGGAAAAATTCGCCGCCGATGTGGCGGAAAAGACCCACGGCCATGTGACCGTTACCGTGTTCGGCAACGGCCAGCTGGGCACCGAAAAGGAAATGCTGGAGCAGGTCGTGCAGGGCGTGACCCAGGGTATGCGCGGCGGCCAGTTTGACTTCAGCCCCCGTCTGCTGATGTTCACCGCTCCTTTCCTCACCAACACCCGCGCCGAAGTGACCGCCCTGCTGCATAGCGACCTGGCCAAGAAGGTGTGCGCGGAAGCCGAGGAAACCACCGGCACCGTGATCATCAACCTCTGCGACGCCGGCGGCTACCGCCAGTTCTCCAACAACAAGCATCCCATCACTAAGCCCGAAGACCTGCAGGGCCTGAAAATGCGCACCAACGGTATGAAGACCATTGACATGACCTTCATCGCCATGGGCGCCACCACCACCACCGTGCCTTACGCTGACCTGTACATGGGCCTCAAGACCGGCATCGCCGACGGCCAGGAAAACCCCTGGGTCAACGTGCTGGGCATGAAGTTCTATGAAGTGCAGAAATACTTCACCCAGGTAAACTACCAGTTCCATCCCGATCCCTTCTACGTCAACGCCGACTGGTGGAACAGCCTGCCCGAAGAGTTCCGCACCATCATCGCGGAATGCGCCACCGAAATGGGCGAATACAACGATCAGCTGATCGACGAGAACAGCGAAGCGGCCAAGCAGGCCATCATCGACAGCGGCGCGGAAGTGTATGTGCCCACCGCCGACGAGATGAAAGCCTTCCAGGACGCCTGCCAGGGCGTTTATCAGCAGATGATCGACGAAGGCATCTGCACTCAGGAAGAAATGGACGAGATGCTGGCCATCGTCGCCGCCGCCAAATAATCCCATACAGTGAACTGCTTTTAGCGGGTTGGGGCTTCCGCCCTGACCCGCTTTTCTAAAGAAAGGAGACCTGATTCATGAAGAAAATCGGCTCCATTGCCGAAAAGATATATTTCGGCGTCGGCGCAGCGGCCATGGGGCTGCTGGCCGTGCTGGTGATCTTCACGGTCATCATGCGCTACTGCTTTTCTCTGAGTTGGAAAGCCGTGTCGGAATTCAACGTGACCCTGTTCGCTTTCACCACCTTCTGGGGCCTGGGCCTGAACGTGCTGAAAAACGAGCATGTGAGCATCAATATCCTGTACGACAAGTTTAAGCCCGGCCTCAAGCGCTGGATCAGCGTATTCAACAGCCTGGTGATGCTGGTGGTGGACTGCCTGTTCGTGTACTATTCCTGGCAGTACACGGTCAAGATGGGCAAACAGATCAGCCAGGGCATGGAAATCCCCATGTCCTTTATGTACGGCATCATGCCGGTCTGCGGCGTGATCTGCGCGCTGTGCATCATCGTCAAAATCGTCCAGACCATCCGCGCCCCGAAGTCCGCCTTTGAGCCGCAGGACAAAGCGCTGGAAGAAATCCACGATTAAGGAGGAGACAGCAAATGGCAATCGTATTCTTATTGATCGGCCTCATCGTGTTCGCCGCCGTCGGCGTGCCGCTGGCCTTCTCCATCGGCGCGAGCTGCATCACCTACCTGTCCGCGGTCAAGCCCATGTTCCTGAGCATGATGCCCCAGCGCATCTGGAACGGCGTGTACAGCGAATTGATGATCGCCATGCCCCTGTTCATGCTGGCAGGCGAGCTGATGAACACCGGCGGCATTACCAAACGGATCATTAACTTCTGCATGGAGATTCTGCGCCCCATCCACGGCGGCCTGGGCGAAGTGAACATTGTGGCTTCCATGATCTTCGGCGGCATTTCCGGTTCCTCCGTAGCGGACACCTCCGCTCTGGGCAGCATCCTGATTCCCGCCATGGAAGAAAAGGGCTATCCCAAGTCCGCTTCCGCGGGCATTACGGTGGCTTCCTCCACCATGGGGATGATCATTCCGCCCTCCACACCGATGGTGGTCTACGCCATGGTGTCCGGCGCGTCCATCGGCGCGCTGTTCATGGCGGGCGCTGTGCCGGGCATCCTGATCGGACTGACCCAGTTGGCGCTGGTGTTCTGGTTCAGCCATAAGCACGGCTGGCATCCGGCCCGGGAACCCTTCTCCGCCAAGCGCTTCTGGAAAGCCATGTACGCCGGCATTCCCGCCCTGCTCATGCCTGTTTTCATTATCGTCTGCGTATCCGGCGGCGTCTGCACTGCCAGCGAAAGCGCAGGCGTGGCCGTGCTTTACAGTATCCTGGTGGGCTTCTTCCTGTACCGTGAACTGAAATGGAAGAACGTCTGGGCCGCGCTCAAAAAGACGCTGATCTCTTCCTCCTCCGTCATGATCATCATTGGCTTTACGCAGATTTTCACCTGGATCCTGACCATCCAGAAGGTGCCGGACATCGTGGCGAATTTCTTTATGAGTATGAATGTGTCCCGCATCGGCATCGCGCTGATGTTCGATGTGCTGATCCTGGTAATCGGCACCTTCATCGACGTAAGCCCTGCCATCCTGCTGCTGACCCCCATCATGCTGCCCGTGATGCAGCACTATGGCTTTTCTCCCTTGCAGTTCGGCGCTATGATGATTACCGGGCTTGCCATCGGCCTGGTCACGCCGCCCGTGGGTATGTGCCTGAACGCCTGCAACAAAATCAACCGGATGCCCATCATCGACATCTTCAAAGGCGCGGCCCCCTATGTGCTGTGCAACGTGATCGTACTCATCGCCATCAGCGTATGGCCCGCCCTGACTGCGTTCCTGCCCACATTGCTTGGGTACTGATTGAACTGAAAATGAAGCGCCGTGTTCCATTTTTGGGGAACGCGGCTTTTTCATGCCGCCCGTTGTTTCCTGTACCAATACGGTATTTTGAATCAGTATATACTTAATTAAAATCTTGACAATTCGGCAACATTCTAATATAATTATAACAAATAAACCACAAAAGGAGGATTCTCCATGTTCAAAAGGTTCCTAGCCATTCTGCTTTGCCTGCTCCTGGTCGTTCCGGTTGCGCTGGCAGACGGGCTGTCCGTCGGGGACGTGAATGACTTCCTCAACAACTCCGCGAAGCTGGGCGAAGGCAGCAAGGCCAATCAGGTCGCCGTGATCCCCTTCGACCACATTGACGGCCCCAAAGACGAAGACCTGTTCTACGCCTTCGTTCCCTTCAAGTATGTGGCCCGTAGCTACATCAAGTACCAGGTCACCTTCATTTCCTGCACCTGCCGCAGCGCGGACGTGAACGTGTGGTCCACTGCGTATGTGGAACTGACCCTGCCCTCCTCCGGCAAGATCGAGGACTCTGCCATCCGCACCCTGAGCTTC
>JAFZOG010000112.1 GCA_017550745.1 Clostridia bacterium
AAGGGATGAAATCCCTTGCCGCAGGACGAACCGCCGATGACCGCCTGTGGCGGGTATCTCATCGGCGGTGAGATCAGCCGAAAGGGAGCAATCTCCCCATGAAGGGGAGTTGCGACCTTTGAGGCTGCGGATCTGGGCGCGTGGAGCGCCCAGCGTATCCCTTTACTGATTTAATGTGCCCTTTCCATCCCCTCCGCCGGCACATTTCCCGAACAGCCGCATGAATAAACAGACCCTGTCGGGATCGAAGCCTGGCAGGGTTTATCCGCATTATTCCAGCTTCACCGGCAAATCGGTGTCGGCGAAAGGATCGTTGGCGTCGAAGACGGCGTCGTCGGCGCTCCGTTGGTTCGCCGGCGGCATGACAGTGAACACATGGATATGCAGCTCAGTTTCGGTAAATTCCAGTTCCGCGCGTTCGCGGGGCTTCGTAAGGGCCAGCACCTCGGTGTAGCGGGTTTTTCCTTTTCTGGCAAAAGCGGCGGCCACCTCAGCGCGTCCCTGCCAGTGCATGGGGATGAACAGGCGTGGTTTCGCGGCCATCACAAAATAATTGGCCCCTGCGTCGTACAGCCCGCCCATGCGGGGATCCACCGGGAACATGGCAATGTCCATGGGCAGGCGTTCAATGGGGCGCATGGCCTCGTAAAAGTCGCGCTCCGCCTGGGCGATTTCCCGCAGGCTGCTTTCCTCGCGCCAGTGCCACAGGTTCAGGTCCCCCGCGTGGAATACGTGGAGCCCCTCCGCCGTAATATAATACGACACGCCCTTGTCCGTAGACGAGAACACACGGATCACCACGTCGCCGATTTCCAGCTGATCGCCGGGCTGCACGCGCCTGCCCTTCCTGTCCGCCGCCACGTCATTGGCAATGATATAGGAGATGGGAAAACGCCGGGTATCCCAGGTATAGATCACATCGTCCAAGTGATCCTCATGGTCGTGGGACACGAACACCAGAATACGCTTGTACCCCTCAAAATCCTGGTCGCACAGCTCGGCGCTCCCGGCCAGCTCACGGTTTTCCCCCCGCCAGTAATCAAACACCATCAGGGTTTCGCCGATTGCCACCGTAAACCCGGAATGATGAAAATAGGTAACTGTCGCTTTGCCGTTCATAACTGCCTCCTTCATCCGACAGCCATATTATAAAACACTTGGGCAAAAAAAGCAATAAAACAGGGGCCCTTCGGCCCCTGAGAGGGTGTCGACAAAGTCGACACCCTGCCATCGAAAGTCAGCTAAAGCAGTCTTTCGATGGAAACATCAATTTCTTGTAAAATGGCATTTCCTGCGGAAACGCTCATTTTACGGCCGGAAATTGATATAGGAAGCAACATTCTGTTGCCTGCCCGGGGCCTTCCGGCCCGCCCTACGCTGAAAACCAGCCCAAGGGCAGGTTTTCCGGGCGCTTCGGCCCCTGCGGATTTAAAATCGAAGGGCTGCGGCCCTTCGATGCATCCCAGGGTTTTTCGACAGCCCTTAATCCGCAAAAAGCGCGGTGGACAGATAGCGGTCGCCGGTATCGGGCAGGAGGGCCACGATGACCTTGCCCGCGTTCTCGGGGCGCTTCGCCAGCTGGATCGCGGCCCAGGCTGCCGCGCCGGAGGAAATGCCCACCAGCACGCCCTCGGAGCGCCCGATCAGCTTGCCGGTGGCGAAAGCGTCTTCATTTTCCACGGTGATCACTTCGTCGTAGACCTTGGTGTCCAGCACGTCCGGCACGAAGCCAGCGCCGATGCCCTGGATCTTATGGGGGCCCGCTGTGCCTTTGCTCAGCACCGGGGAAGTGGCGGGTTCCACAGCGACCACCTTCACCGCCGGATTCTGCTCCTTCAGATACTTGCCCGTACCGGTCACTGTGCCGCCGGTGCCCACGCCCGCAACGAAGATATCCACCTTGCCGTCCGTGTCCGCCCAGATTTCCGGGCCGGTGGAGGCGTAATGGGCGGCGGGATTGGCCGGGTTTACAAACTGGCCGGGGATGAACGCGCCGGGAATTTCCTTCGCCAGCTCTTCCGCCTTGGCGATAGCGCCTTTCATGCCCTTCGCGCCTTCGGTGAGCACGATTTCCGCGCCGTAGGCTTTCATCAGCTGCCGGCGCTCCACGCTCATGGTGTCCGGCATGGTCAGGATCATCCGGTAGCCCCGGGCGGCGGCCACTGCGGCCAGGCCGATGCCGGTATTGCCGGAAGTGGGCTCAATGATGACGGCGCCGGGCTTCAGCAGGCCCTTCTTTTCCGCGTCATCGATCATGGCTTTGCCGATGCGGTCCTTCACCGATCCGGCGGGGTTGAAATATTCCAGCTTCACCAGCACCTTGGCTTTCAGGTTTTCTTTTTCTTCGATATGGCTCAGCTCCAGCAGCGGGGTGCCGCCGATCAGCTGGTCGGCAGAAGTATAAATACGGCTCATGTGATATCCTCCTTCGTTTCGTCGCGCGCCTGTTTTATATTGTACGCCTGTTTTCCGCATCATGCAAGCATGATTCAACAGCGCCAGCACAGCCCCGGGCGCATCGGTGAAAATCGGGATCCGGTAAACTCCATCGAATTACCCACCTTTCCAATAGGTTAATGGGATTATAATCTTTTTACTCCGTTCTGTCAAGAGGGAAAATTGTTATTTTGGGGAAGATTTTTTTCGCCTTTGAGAATTCCCGGAAAAGTATTGCGCCGGGATTGTATATCCTGTATAATATTGGCAGCGTGATACCAAATCAATATTCACAGAGAGGAGCGTTTCCATGGCCTATTACCGCATTGAGTATTATTCCAAAGCGCTGTGCCGCCAGGCTTCCTTTGAAATGCTGATCCCCAACGACCCCCGGGAGGATAAGCCCGAACAGCCCATGTCCACGCTGTTCCTGCTGCATGGCTACACCGGCAAAGCGGGCAACTGGGTGCCGGAATACCTGCCGGAAAAATACAACTTTGCCATCGTGATGCCCAGCTGCGAAAACGGCTTCTACCTGGATGGCCTGTCCACCGGCCACGCCTACCAGACGCTGGTGGGGGTAGAGCTGGTGGAGTATGTGCGCAAGACCTTCAACCTGGCCCGCACGCCCGCTGACACGTTCATCGCCGGCATGTCCATGGGCGGCTTCGGCGCGCTGCACACCGCCCTGGCCTATCCCAAGACCTTTGGCAAGGCGGCGGGCCTCAGCTCCGCGCTGATCGTGCACGGCATCGCCCACATGAAGCCGGGCGGGGGCAACAGCGTGGCAAATTACGATTATTACCATGAATGCTTCGGCGACCTGGAAACCGTGGAAGAGCGGGACTGCAACCCGGAAGTGCTGGCGCATAAGCTGAAAAAAGCGAAGAAAAAGCTGCCGGAGCTTTACATGGCCTGCGGCACGGAAGACTTTCTCATCGAGCCCAACCGCGAGCTGCACCGCTTCCTGGAGAAAGAAAAGATCAAGCACGAATACCACGAGAGCAAGGGCGTTCACGACATGGTGTTCTGGAGCGAGTATATCGTGAAGGCCGTGGATTGGATGTTCGCGGAAAAGTAATACGTCCCGATTCTATCCAATTTTTCATTTGCCTACTTTAAAAAGGGGCTGTTGCAGCAGGCAAAATCTGCAACAGCCTATTCAGGTTATCGAACACCCCCTGGGATGCATCGAAGGGCTGCGGCCCTTCGATGCATCCCAGGTTTTTTGTATCCAAAGAATGATTTTCCAGTTGAAAGCGCGCGCCGGTCAGTCCGCGTTGGTTTCATCCAAAATCTTCATGAATTCTTCGCCGGTGATGGTTTCCTTTTCCAGCAGGTAGGCGGCCAGCTTGTGGAGCTGGTCGATGTTTTGGGAGAGGATATCCCGCGCGGTGTCGTGGGCCTGCTTGATGATTTTGTTTACCTCCGCGTCGATCTTGGTGGAGGTTTCGGCGGAGCAGGCCAGGGAGGCGTCGCCGCCCAGGTATTGGTTGGTGACGGTTTCCAGGGCCACCATGTCAAACTGGTCGCTCATGCCGTAGCGGGTCACCATGGCCCGGGCCAGTTTGGTGGCTTTTTCGATGTCGTTGGCAGCGCCGGAGGTGACGGAATGGAAGATCAATTCCTCCGCCGTGCGCCCGCCGGTCAGGGTGACGAGCTGGTTGACGGCGTCCTCTTTGGAGAGCAGCACGCGCTCGTCTTCCTCCACCTGCATGGTGTAGCCCAGGGCGCCGGAGGTGCGGGGGATAATGGTGATCTTTGTCACGGGGGCGGAGTGCTTCTGCTTGGCGGCGACCAGGGCGTGGCCGATCTCGTGGTAGGCGATGATCTTCTTTTCCCTGTCGGAAATCACCGCGCCCTTACGCTGATAGCCCGCGATGACGGTTTCCACGCTCTCCTCCAGGTCGTTCTGCTGAATGGAGGTGTGGCCCATGCGCACAGCCCGCAGGGCGGCTTCGTTGATGATGTTGGCCAGCTCCGCGCCGGAAGCGCCGGAGGTGGCCTTCGCCACGGCGGAGAGGTCGATGCCATCGTCCATTTTCACCGTCTTGCTGTGGACCTTCAGGATGGCCAGACGGCCCTGCAGGTCAGGCAGTTCCACGGGGATGCGGCGGTCAAACCGTCCGGGACGCAGCAGGGCGGGATCCAGGATGTCGGGCCGGTTTGTGGCGGCCAGGATGACCACGCCCTTTTTGCCGTCGAAGCCGTCCATTTCGGCCAGCAGCTGGTTCAGGGTCTGCTCCCGCTCATCGTTGCCGCCGGGCAGGCCGCCGTTGTCGCGCTTTTTGCCGATGGTGTCGATCTCGTCGATGAACACGATGCAGGGAGCCTTTTCCTCCGCCTGCTTAAACAGGTCGCGCACCTTCGCCGCGCCCATGCCCACGAACATCTCCACGAACTCGGAGCCGGAAATGGAGAAGAACGGCACCTTCGCTTCGCCTGCCACGGCCTTGGCCAGCAGGGTTTTACCGGTGCCGGGAGGGCCCACCAGCAGCGCGCCCTTGGGCAGCTTGGCGCCGATGGCGGCGTACTTTTCCGGGTCGTGGAGGAAGTCCACGATCTCGGTCAGGGCCTCCTTGGCCTCGTCCTGGCCCGCCACGTCGGCGAAGGTTTTGCCGGTTTGGGATTCAATATAGATTTTCGCGTTTGATTTGCCCAATGTCAGGGCTTCGCCGCCAAAGCGCTTGCTCATGCTGCGCATCAGCCACTGCCCCACCAGGAAGAAGAGCGCCATGGGCAGGATGAAGGAAATGAGGAAGCTCATCAGGGGCGACGCCTGGGTGGGGATTTCAGCGGCGAATTTTACGCCGTGGCTCAGCAGGCGTTCGGTCAGGCCCGCGTCGCCATCCCAGATGCCGGTTTTATACAGCAGCAGGCGGCCGCTTTCGTCCTTGGCGGTGAACACGATCATGCTGTCCTGCTGGGACACTTCCTGCACCTTGTCTTCGTTCACCAGCTTCACGAATTCGTCGTAGGGGATCTCTGACACCTGGGGCTGGAGCAGCGCCGGAAATACGAATATATTCAGCAGCAGAATAATCACCAGGGCAATGCCGTAAAAATACAGCAAGGATTTCTTCTGGTTCGGCTGTTCTTTCATGCAAACACCCTCCTTACGGCGCTATTATCGTACATAGGTAAAAGAAAGTCAAGCGCCTGCCGCAAAGCTGCCTTGATTGGCTGTAAAAACAATTACAATTCACTATCTGGGGGAAACCATTCTTTGAAGGTCAAAGAATGGTTTCCCCCAGACCCATTTCCAAGAAAACCATTAAGAAAAAAATACAGGTAGTTTTTTTACAGTAAAAGCCTTTCCTTCTTTACAGCCTTTCTCGGTAGGGGACGAACCGTCGATGGCCGCCTGAGGCGGAAATCTCATCGACGGTGAGAAATACCTTCATCGTAACCCAAATACGCGGCGGGCGCTTGCTTGACAGGGCGGAAATTGCGCTTTATACTGGGCTGAAGAAACCGCCGGCAGGAGGACAAAAGATGACGTATTTTCTCACCAGCAGCCCTTTCGGGGTGGGGAGCCCCTACCTGAATCCCGCCAACCAGTTCATATCTTTATTACGGCAAGCGCTTCGCTGCCCGTGCGCGGCGGTGTTTGTGTGCTCGAGCCCGGACAGGCATGCGCTCACGGACCGTTTCGCGGGGGACATGGAGCGGGCGCTGAAGGCCGCCGGGTTTTCATTCTCCGGCTTCCGGGTATTGGATGACAGGAATGCAAGAGACACTGCGGCGCTGGTGAAAGAAGCCGGACTGATCGTGCTGGCCGGGGGCCACGTGCCCACGCAGAACGCTTTCTTTCAGAAAGCCAAACTGCGGGAAGCGCTGAGGGACTTCGGAGGCGTGCTGATCGGCATCAGCGCGGGAAGCATGAACAGCGCGGACGTGGTATACGCCCAGCCGGAAGAACCGGGGGAGGCCGTATCGCCGGATTACAGGCGCTTCCTGCCCGGATTGGGCGTGACTAAAACCCAGCTGCTGCCGCATTACCAGATGGTGAAGGACCATATCCTGGACGGGATGCGCCTGTTTGAGGACATCACTTTTTCCGACAGCCGGGGCCGCGTTTTTTACGCCCTTCCCGACGGCAGCTTCCTGCTGGGGAAAAACGGCCGGGAAACAATTTACGGGGAGGCCTGGCGCATTCAGGACGGCGCCATGCGGCAGATTTGCCGGGAGGGGGAAGCGTATCCCCTTGCAACTTTCCTCGATACCTGAATAGTTACTCTCGGCCTTCTCTGTGGCCTTCACTGTGCCATAAAATGATTGACAATCCGGGAAAAAAAGCATATACTGGAAACAATCAAACAAACAGGGGGTGACAGTCAATGGGCGACGGCGAGAGATGCCAAGTGAGCGAAGGCGTGCCGCGATCGTGGCGGGCGCGCCCATGGACGCGTCATTCATAATCCGGTTCGCTTCCTCTTGCATCGCTGAACGTCGTAAACAGGCATCGGAAAAGCAGGGGGCTTTTTTGCGTGTGGTTTTGAGGCAATCGGCATCAGGCTTTTATTTCTTCGCGCCTGATGAAGAGTTTCCTGTTGCCTGATACCTGAAAAAGCCGTCCTCTTTTCCCTTTCCCAAGAGCAATTACGGGTTCAAAAGAATAAGAGGAGGTGTGGCCTATGGAATGGGCTGCGATTGAGAAGCGCCTGAACAGCCTGCTGGAAGCGGGCCGCCATGGGGAACTGCGCGGGGCGATGATGATGCTCAACGAAGTGGACATCGCCCAGTACATGGAAACACTGAATAAGGAACAGCTGCTGCTGGTGTTCCGTATCCTGCCCAAGGATATTTCGGCCGATGTGTTCAGCTACATGTCCGCCGAACAGAAGCAGACTTTGATCGAATCCATCGGCGATGCCGAAATCCGTTCCCTGATCGACGACATGTTCCTGGACGACGCGGTGGACTTTCTGGAGGAACTGCCCTCCAGCGTGGTGCGCCGCGTGCTGCAAAGCACGGACACCGAAAAGCGGAACCTTATCAACCAGTTCCTGCGCTATCCCGAAAACTCCGCCGGCTCCCTGATGACCATTGAATACCTGGAATTCCGTAGCGACGTGACCGTCCGCGGCGCCATGGAGATCATCCGGCAGGAGGGCCTGGACAAGGAAACCATTTATACCCTGTATATCATCGACAACACCCACCACCTGATCGGCACCCTGGCCCTGCGCAAAATGATCCTGGCGTCGGAGGATACCGTCCTTTCCGACATCATGGACCGGAACACGGTCAGCGTGTTCACCACCGACGACCAGGAAAAGGTCGCCGAGCTGGTGCGCAGATACGACCTGCTGGCGATTCCCGTCGTGGATAAGGAAGAACGCCTGGTGGGCATCATCACCGCGGACGATATCATGGACGTCATCGAAGAAGAGACCACGGAGGACTTCGAAAAGATGGCCGCCTTGACGCCTTCCGAGGACGAATACCTGAAAACCTCTCCCTTCAAGCTGGCGCTCAACCGTATTCCCTGGCTGCTGCTGATGGCCGTAATCGCCATTTTCACCGGCATGATCATCACGCATTATGAGGATGTGCTCAGCGCCAACGCCGCTGTAGGCATCATCCTTACCGCCTGTATCCCCATGCTGATGGACACCGGCGGCAACTGCGGCGCGCAGAGCTCCACCCTGATCATCCGCGGCCTGTCCCTGGGGCAGATTACGTTAAAGGACTTTTTCAGAGCCCTCTGGAAGGAATTCCGCGTGGCCATGATCGTCGGTCTCGTGCTGTTCGCGTTCACCATCTGCCGCGTGCGGTTCATCAACGGCGCGGAGTGGGGCGTGGCCTTCGTGGTGGCGGCGGCGCTGTTCTGCACCATCCTGCTGGCGAAAGCCCTTGGCTGCGCCATGCCCATGCTGGCGAAGCGTATGGGCCTGGACCCGGCACTGATGGCCAGCCCGCTGATTACCACGGTAGTAGACATGAGCTCTCTGTTCATCTATTTCACCATCGCCCGGGCGGTATTAAAGATATGAAAGAAATCTGGAAAGAAAAAATGTCCCGGTATCTGCCTCGCCTGGCCTCGCTGCCGGGCGAGGTCAGTATTTATGGAAAGAATCTGCATACGGGAGAGGTATGGGCTTATCAGCCGGATATTCCCCTGGTGGCGGCCAGCGTGATCAAACTGCCCACCCTGGCGGAAGCGTTTCGGCAGGCGCGGGATGGGCAGATCGATATGAAGGAAATCTTCGCTGTCCGGCCTGACCAGAAAATGCCGGGCTGCGGCGCGCTGACCCGCCTGCGTGACGGGATCGAGGTGACGCTGCACGACCTTTGCGTGCTCATGATCATTCTCAGCGACAATACCGCCACCAATATTCTGATCGAACGGCTGGGCATGGATCAGATCAACCAAACGATCCGTTCCTTCGGATTGGAAAAAACGAAGCTCCGCAGGAAGCTGTTCGACGCGGATGCTTCCGCGCGGGGAATCGAAAATACGATGACCGCCCAGGAAATGGGGAGACTGCTGGAAATGCTTTCCTCCGGTTCCTGCGTCTCCCCGGAAGCCGACGCGGAAATACTGTCCATCCTCAGCGAACAGCAACTGAATGGAAAAATCCCCTTCTTCCTTCCCGAAATCAGGATCGCCCATAAGACCGGCGAGGATGACGGCATCACGCACGATGTGGGGATACTGTACGCAAAGCACCCGGTGGTTCTCTGCTTTGGGTCGGAGCACACCGACGTTCCCGCCTTCGAGCGGTGCATCCAGGATATGGCAAGGGATTTTATGGAAGCAATCGCATGATCTGTCTGCGCAGCCAAACCGCTTTGCTCTAAGAAACGGTCATGCTGTTCCGAACGGACCGGCAGGATTTGCAAAAGAATGAGAACGTATGTTCTTTACAAAACCGAACATTATAACTTTAAACAAGGAAAATTGTTCGTATATTTTAAGATGAATTGTAAATAATTCAATTGGATGTTCGGAAATCGGATAAGAAAAACGAAAAAACTCCAAAAAGGATAAAAAAAGGAGTTGACATAGAGCGGATGATGTGGTATTCTAACCAAGCGCTCAAGAGAGGGCGCGGGAATCTTGAAAACGATACAGAGAGAATGAGGAGAAAGACAGTTAATTCTGAAATG
>JAFZOG010000113.1 GCA_017550745.1 Clostridia bacterium
ATTCGGTCTATATGGATTATACAAATCTACCTGGGTTTCTGTTACACTTTGGGAGATTTTTTATGTTATGCTTTGGTTAGCGTTTACTTCTTGATAATGAGGAATCTGGACTCATTACTCGCTTAATGAGACAGCCCCATATAGGTATTGAATAATTCTAGCAGAGATGCTATAATGAATCCATACCAATCGGCGTTTTTGCGGGTAACTCCGTGTGTGGGTATAAAAAACGGAGGAATCATTATGAAAAAGATTACTGCTCTATTCATCGTTTTTGCATTAACGATCGGTTTTTCCGTACCGGTCTGCTTTGCGCGTGAAACACCTGCGCCGGTCATCGTAAACACGGTTTATCCTACGCAGGACGCTGTCGTCGCCGATATCATCGCCACCGAGGCGCCGTATTATGTTGACAGCACCGGGCAAACGGACTGCACGGCAGGGCTGCAGCGCGCGCTGGATGATTGCGCACGCAGCGGCGGCGGGACCGTCTTCCTGCCCGCCGGCCGCTATCTGATCACCGGCCATCTCTATATCCGGCCCTTCGTGACGCTGCGGGGCGACTGGCAGGACCCCGACGAAGGGACGGATTACGGCACCGTGATCGTCGCCCGGCCGGAGAGCACGGAGGAAAAGACCCCCGCCCTGTTCGACGTGGGCGGCAGCGCCGGCGCGGTGGGCTTGACCGTATGGTACCCGGATCAGTCCATCGACGACGTGAAGCCGTACCCCTACACGTTTTACGTGAACGGTAAGCGGGACTATATGCTCCACACGCTGAAAAATATCACGCTGCTGAATTCCTACCGGGGAATCGGCTTATGCTCCCTCTGCGAGGAGGGCGTGTACCAATGCCACGAGATGACCACGCTGGAAAACGTGAAGGGGACCTGCCTGAAGGAAGGGCTCAACTCCTACAACTCCGCGGACGTGGACGTCTACAAAACCGTATCTATCGAGAACCGTTACTGGACCGAGGCCGGGGAGGCCTACAACGCGCCGCCGGCCGAAGCGCTGAAGGCGTATACCCGTCAGAACGCCACCGGCTTCGTGCTGGGGGATCTGGAATGGCCGGAGATTTCCGACGTGAGGATCAGCGACTGCGCCTACGGGATCCACCTGAAAAAGGGCATCCGGGTGCAGTTCAACGGTTCCTTCTACCGGCTGGATATCCGCCGCTGCGACTATGCGTTTTACGCGGAGGAGGATTCCGTCTGGTCCCGCGGGGCCAACTGGGGCGTTAGCGTGGCGGAGAGCGTGCTGGAGGGCTGCAAAAGCGCCGTCTGCTATCAGGGCGACGCCGTCTTTGAGCTGCACAACGTAAAGCTGCTCGGCAAAATGCTTGTCCGCAACCCGCAGATCACGTCAAGCGCCCCCATCTGCGTCCAGATGGACAAAACGTATCAGAAGCCCGCTCCGGTCCTGTATACCGTGGAGGCGGACCGCACCGGCATGACAGACGCCTCGCCAATGGTGCGGGAGGCGCTGGCCGCCGCGGAGCAAACGGGCGGCGTGGTCTATCTGCCCGGCGGGATCTACCGGTTCAACGGACCCGTGACCGTTCCGGCGGGCGTGGAGCTGCGCGGCTCCTCCAGCGTCGGCACAAGGGACCAGTCTGGCGAAACCAACGGTACGCTGATCCTGTCCTTCTACGGATACGGCGAAGAGGACGCGCCGCTGGTCACGCTGGCCGGGGACGGCGCGGGCGTGAACGGATTGCGCTTCGATTATCCCCTGAGCGCGCCGGAGAAGGAGAAGGAAGTCCGGCTTGCCTCGTCCCCGTGCATCGCGATAAAGGCGGAGGGCAATTACGTCGTCAACAGCTTCGTCAACCTCGCGTCCGTCGGCGTCAGGTGCGAAAACGGCAAAAACGTCTTTATCAAACGTCTGGTCGGAACAAGCTATCTGTCTATGATCCGGATGGAAAACTGCGAAAACGTCTGGATCGAAGCCTGCCTGCAGAACGGCAACACGGTGACCCGCAACGGCTACCGTTCTCTTGACGTCCCTGAGCTTCAGGGCCGGCTCAGAGAAACAGATATCTTCGACGTGCTGTTCGAGCCCGTATTGAAGCAGACCAGCACGTACCTTGACTTTGAAAACTGCGCCGACGTGACCGTGTTTCAGACGTTTATCTACGGTACAAAGCACTACATGCGCGAGCGCGATTCTTCCGTTCTGCTTGTAAATATCGGCTGCGACGGCAACAACGGTTCTCAGCCCATGCTGCAGCTTGACGGCGGCAGCGTCAAACTGCTCAATTCCATGCGAATGGAAGGCAGAATGTACCAGATTGAAAACAGAACCGATTACCGCTCCTATAACAGTATGCTGATTACAGGAAGGTGTAAGGAGTATTCCGTAATGCTGAACAACTCCGCTTTCTCACTTCTCCCGGATGATCTCCCGGGCTGGCTGCTGCAACCGCTATTCCGCATTTTTGCGTTTATTGAAAAAATGTTTGATTGAATAAGACAATAATCGCTGCAAAA
>JAFZOG010000114.1 GCA_017550745.1 Clostridia bacterium
AGCTGATTCTGAGATGATTTTTCGTCAGGCAAGGCGCATTTCCGCAGGAATACTGGCGGTATTTCAAGGAAATGCAACGCAGCATGACGGAAAATCAACCAGAATTCAGCCTTTGAGCGGCAGTGTGAACACTCCCTAGTATAAATCCAACCACATAAGGAGGAAATGAACAATGAAGAAAATGTTTGCTTTGCTGACTGTCCTGACGCTGATCATCGCCCTGTGCCCCGCCGCGCTGGCGCAGACCGTACCCACCGGCGTGGAGGACGGCGTGCTGACCATCGCCATGGAGTGCGCCTACGCTCCCTACAACTGGACCCAGAGCGATGACAGCAACGGCGCCGTGCCCATCAGCAATGTGCCCGGCTCCTATGCCAACGGCTACGACGTAATGATCGCCAAGAAAATCTGCGAAGCCAACGGCTGGCAGCTGGAGGTTTTCCAGTCTGACTGGGATTCCCTGGTGCCCGGTGTGCAGACCGGCACATTTGACGCCGTAATCGCCGGCCAGTCCATGACCGCTGAACGCGCCGAACAGGTGGATTTCGCTGGCCCCTATTTCTATGCCACCATCGTGTGCCTCACCAAAGCGGGCAGCGCTTTTGCCGAGGCCAAGGGCCTTGCCGACCTGAAGGGCGGCAGCTGCACGGCGCAGATTGCCACCATTTGGTATGACACCTGCCTGCCTCAAATCACCGGCGCGAACGTCATGACCGCCGCTGAAACCGCGCCTGCCATGCTGATGGCGCTGGAAACCGGCATGGTTGATTTCGTGTGCACCGATATGCCCACCGCCCAGGGCGCTGTGGCTGCTTATCCCGACATGGTGATTCTGGACTTCTCCGGCACTGACGGTGATTTCCAGTTCACGGAGCAGGAACGGGCGGAGAATGTGAATATCGGCGTTTCCCTCATGAAGGGCAACGCGGCTTTAAAGGAAGCCATCGACGCCGTGCTGTCCCAGATGACCGCTGAGGATTTCAATGAGCTGATGGCATACGCGATTACCATTCAGCCTATGATGGATTGAGCTGATTCAGCGCTTCCTTAGAGTTTCCGATCAACGGGCTTGCATCCTATCGGAATCGCTGACATGCGGGGCGGAGTGTATCCGCCCCTGCGTTATATCCGGGGACGATAGCCTGAGCTTAAAGGAGTAAACGCAATGGATAGATTCGCGCAGCTATGGGCGGACATAGCCAAGCTGTGGACAAAATATGGCAGTTCCTATCTGACCGGTATGCAGAACACCCTGGTTCTGGCCCTGGTGGGCACAGTGCTGGGCTGCTTGATCGGCCTGATCTGCGGCGTGCTGAACACGATCCCCTGTTCCCGGAAAGATAATCTCATCAAGCGCTTTTTCCTCCGCCTCATCCGCGCGGTGATCCGCATCTATGTGGAAGTGTTCCGGGGCACGCCCATGGTGCTTCAGGCGGTGTTCTTTTATTATGGCTTGCCGTATTTTACCAATAACGCCGTTAAGTTCACTTCCATTTGGCTGGTCAGCATCGTGGTGGTGTCCATCAATACGGGCGCTTACATGGCCGAATCCGTCCGCGGCGGCATTATTTCCGTAGATAAGGGACAGACCGAGGGCGCGACGGCCATTGGCATGACCCACTGGCAGAGCATGGTGCATGTCATCCTGCCCCAGGCGGTGCGCAACATCATTCCGCAAATCGGCAATAATTTCATTATCAACGTAAAAGACACATCGGTCATGTTCATCATCGGCTTCCCGGAATTTTTCTCCGCGCACCGGGCGGCGGTGGGCGCAAGCTATCTGTACTTCCCGTCCGCGACCGTGGAAATGGTCGGGTATCTGACGATGACGCTTCTTTCCTCCTTCCTGCTGCGCTGGGTGGAGAGGAAAATGGACGGCTCCAGCAATTATGAGCTGGTTCAGGAAGACCAGCTGACCATGACTGCCGGAAATTATAATTACCCCAATCGCGGCACGCCCTTTGATGAAACCAACAAGGAGTTTCTGTCCGGAAAGGAGGAAAAGTGAGCTATGGCAGACAGCGTATTGCAGGTTCGCCATCTTTCCAAATCTTTCGGCAGCCATTCCGTCCTAAAGGATATTGACTTTAGCGTGGATACCGGCGAGGTCATCTGCGTGATCGGTTCTTCCGGATCCGGGAAAAGCACCCTGCTGCGGTGTATCAATTTTCTGGAGCAGCCTACCAAGGGAGAAATCCTGTTCCACGGAAAGAACGCTGAAACGGAGTGGAAACGCACCCTGTATCATTCCAAGGTGGGCATGGTGTTTCAGTCCTTTAATCTGTTCAGCAATCATAACGTGATGGAAAACTGCGTGCTGGGGCAGATACAGGTGCTGAAAACCAAACGCGCTGAAGCGGAAAAACGGGCGGTACAGTACCTGGAAAAGGTGGGCATGGCGGCATACCGCAACGCCCGGCCCAGCCAGCTTTCAGGCGGTCAGAAGCAGCGCGTGGCAATAGCCCGGGCGCTGTGCATGGAACCGGAAATCCTGCTGTTTGACGAGCCCACCAGCGCGCTGGATCCGGAAATGGTGGGGGAGGTGCTGTCCGTCATGCAGGATTTGGCTTCCGCAGGGATGACGATGTTGATCGTCACCCACGAAATGAGCTTTGCCCGCGACGTGGCAAGCCGCGTGCTGTTCATGGACGGCGGCGTGATCCTGGAGGACAGCAGGCCCACCGATCTGTTTACAGCGCCGAAAATGGCCAGAACCCAGGAGTTTTTGAAGCGCGTTTTATCCCGCCAGCTGTGATTGCGTCCCCTGTGAAATCCACCCGTAAAAATGTTGTAAACCTTAAAAACTCCTTAAAAACTCTGCATTTCATACTTCATCTTTCTGTTGCCAAACGTCCAAAAATCTGTTATACTGAGGTATCCTTGTAAGGAGGTGTATTTCACATGGCGCAGAAACAGCCTAAGAAAGAAAATCTCCCCGTCAAAGTGGACGTGGATTTGTCAAACGGCGGCACCATCAGCTATGCCAATGAAGTGATCGCCACCATCGCGGGCGTCGCAGCCAACGAGGTGGACGGCGTCGCGGGCATGAGCGTCAGCGGCGGCATCGGCGATATCTGGAGCCGCAATAAAAATATTACAAAAGGCGTAAAAGTCGAAGTGGGCAGCCAGGAGGCAGCCGTGGACGTGTACATGATCGTGGAATACGGCAAGCCCATCCAGAAGGTGGCCGCCGAAGTGCAGGAAAACGTGCGCAAAGCGCTTGAAGGATTGACCGGCCTGCATGTTGTGAAGGTGGATGTGCATGTGCAGGGCGTCAGCTTTGAAATGGAAAAAAAGGCCAACGAAAACCTGCTGGAGGTTTCCAAAAAGCCTGTGCTGACAGAAGCGCGTGAACCGGAGGAGCCCGCGAAGCCTGAGAATAAGCCTGCTCCTGCGGGTGACGCAGCTGATCATGGCGAAGATATGCCTGAGGACAGCGAGTTCGACAAGGATGCCCTGGAGGAAGAAGCGAAGCTGGACGGCGAAGAATCTGTGCCTGAGGATGCAGGCGCGGAGGAAAAAAATGCTGAAGACACAAAAGCGGCCGATAAGCCCAAGAAGCGCCCCCGGATGCGCATCCGCTCCTGACCGGAAGGCCGCGCAGGTTTCCGGAGCGTTTTACCTTTTGACGCTCCCGGATGATCATTTGGCAAAAAAGGGAGGGCCTCTATGAAAATCAAATTCTGGGACAGGATGATCCTGATGGTCGGCGCGGGCGTCACAATAGTGGTTGGCACCGTACTGCTGGTCACCGGCCTGCGGGCCGGCGCCCTGTCGGGGGAAAGCCTGACGGCCGGGCTCCGCGCGCTCCGCATCATCAGCGGATCAGCTTGCGTTGTTTTCGGCGTATATCTGATCCTGCTGCCAACCCACTACGCCATGCAGCGGCGGGACTATGTGGTGCAGCGCACGGATACGGGCGAACTGCGCATCGCGGTGAAGGCCATTGAAAACCTGGTTGAAAAGTGCGTGGATCTGCATGAGGAAATCCAGCTGCTTTCCATGACCATCATGAACGTCCGGGAAGGCGTGGTGGTGGAGCTGAATATTTCCCTGGCCAACAATATTTCCATCCCTTTGGCTGTCGCGTCCCTGCAAAAGCAGATCAAGCAGTATCTGGTGGCCTCCTCCGGCATCGAGGTGCGGGAGGTGCGGGTGATCGTGGAGTCCACGAAGGATGAACCCCTGCTGGTGGCTGAAATCGAGGAAGAGGAAGATAACGAGCCGGAAAAAGCGCCGATGCACCAGCGGCTTTTCTGCCAGGCCGAGCAGCAGACCATCGTGCCAGAACCGCCGAAGCCGGAGGAAGAAACCGTTCCGGAGGAAATAAAGCCTGTGGAAGCTGTCGTTTCAGCGCCATCGGAGGTGCAGGAAGATGAATCGTGACAGATCGTTTTTGAGCAGGGCTTTTCAGATCGGTACGCCGGAATGCGCCGTGTTTTCCGCCGGTGTGGCGATGGTGCTGGGGCTGCTGTTTTTGTGGATCGGGTTCTGGAAAACGCTGTTTATTTTCTGCCTGATGCTGGTTGGGCTGTTCATCGGCGGCGTGGAGGATAAGCAGGAATGGGTCAGAAGCCTGGTGAATCGGCTTTTCCCGCCGAAGGCGGACGTGCCTTATCGGGAACCGCGGCACAGCGCGGGGAAGTCTTCCCGCAGGCCTGCCCGGGATTCGGAGGAAGCACGGCAGCCGGATGAATACCAGGACGACCGGGAAGATCAGGAATAAGACATCACGTAAGATCGGAGATAAAAGCCCATGGCTCGGAAATCAGCGCGGGCAGCCGCGGTGCAGATGGTATTTGAAAACATGCTGGGCGGCGACGGCGGCGAAGAAACGCTGCGCGGCCTGATTGAGTTTAATCCCCAAGAGGATGACCAGCGGTATATTGACGAGATCCTGTCCGGTGTGGAACAGAACGCCGAAGCGCTGGACGCGTCCATTGAAAAATGCCTGAAGGGCTGGACGCTGGACCGTATCGCCAAGGTTGACCTGGCCGTGCTGCGGGTGGCCGCGTGGGAGCTCAACCACGCCGGGGACACGCCGGACGCGGTGGTGATCAACGAAGCCGTTGCCATAGCGCAGAAGTTTGATTCGCCCACCGCCGGGAAATTTGTCAACGGCGTGCTTTCCACCCTGCTGTCACAGCGGAACGAAAAACAGGCGGAGGAAAACGCCTGATGCTGGCGCTGGGCCTGGACACAAGCTGCTATACCACTTCCGCAGCGCTGTGCGCGCCGGGAAAGACACCCTGGCAGGAACGGCGTTTGCTCCCGGTTCCGGCAGGTGAACGCGGCCTTCGCCAAAGCGAGGCCGTTTTTGCGCATGTAAGGCAGATTCCGGATGTGCTCCTGCCCCTGCTGCAAAATGTATCTGAACCTGTATCCTGCGTGTGCGCGTCTGCTTCCCCCCGGGACGGCGAGGATTCTTATATGCCTGTGTTCCAGGTGGGCGTGAGCCACGGAAAGGCTTTGGCCGCCGCGCTGAATGTGCCTTTCTTCACCACCACCCACCAGCGGGGACATATCGCCGCCGCAAAATACGGGACAGGCCTGACGGAGGAGCGGTTCATCGCGCTCCATCTTTCCGGCGGCACCACGGATGTGCTGCTGCAGGACGGGGAAGAGATTCAGCCTATCGGAACCTCCGCGGATTTGCACGCGGGGCAGCTGGTGGATCGAATCGGCGTGGCTTTGGGCCTGCCGTTTCCCTGCGGGCCGCATTTGGAAAAGCTGGCTTTGAGGGGTGAAAGCAGGCATCGGGTGCCGGTGAGCATGGACGGAGGGAACTGCCATTTGTCCGGCGCGGAAGCGCAGCTCATGCGCATGATCGCCGCAGGCGAGCCGAAAGAAAACGTGGCGGCGGAGGTATACAGCGTGCTTTGCCGCACGGTATACCGTCTTTTGCTGAATGCGTCGGAGAACACCGGGATAAAGCATCTGCTGGTGGCCGGCGGCGTGGCTTCCTCTCAGCTGCTGAGGAAACTGCTTTTGGAGCGGAATGAAAAGCGCCGCGCCGGATTAAGCTTTTACTTTGGGCGTCCGGAATTTTCCGGGGACAATGCGGTGGGCGCCGCGCTGATCGGACTGGAAAAACTGTCAGGAAAAAAGGAATGATTGCGCATGGCTGTATTAT
Organism: Clostridia bacterium; assembly: GCA_017550745.1. Taxonomy (GTDB): domain Bacteria; phylum Bacillota; class Clostridia; order Christensenellales; family Aristaeellaceae; genus RUG563. The sequence goes on from JAFZOG010000114.1 coordinate 6,137, forward strand.
TGGATGGAAAAGTGCTTTCTGAAAAGCGGATGGAAGAATTGAAAGCCCGGGTGGACACGCTGCGGGCCAGGGGAAAGACCGTCGGCCTTGCCGTGATTTTAGTGGGGGAGAACCCCGCCAGCCAGGTTTATGTGCGAAACAAGGGCAAAGCCTGCGAAGGGCTGGGCATTCGCGGGGATACCATCCTCCTGCCCGAGCAGACCAGCCAGGAAGAATTGGAAGCGCTGATCGAAAAGCTGAATCAGGATGAATGCGTAGACGGGATCCTGGTGCAGCTGCCGCTTCCGAAGCATTTGGACGAAGCAAAAGCGCTTGCGCTGATTTCTCCGGATAAGGACGTGGACGGCTTCCATGTGGAGAACGCCGGCAGGCTGTTTACCGGCCAGCCGGGTGTGACCGCCTGTACCCCCAAAGGCATTTTAGCCATGCTGAAAGCCTGGAACGTGCCCCTTGCCGGGAAGGAAGCGGTGGTCATCGGACGCAGCAACATCGTGGGCAAGCCTGTGGCCATGCTGCTGCTGAATGAAAACTGCACCGTGACGATCTGCCATTCCCGCACCGCTGATCTTGCCGCGCATACCCGCCGGGCGGATATACTGGTGGCGGCTGTTGGAAAACCCCGGTTTATTACTGCCGGCATGGTGAAGCCGGGAGCCGCCGTTGTGGATGTAGGCATCAACCGGGTAGACGGCAAAGTGGTGGGCGATGTGGATTTTGAGAGTGTGGAAAAAGTGGCTGGATATATCAGCCCCGTGCCCGGCGGGGTGGGAAAGATGACCATCTGCATGCTGATGGAAAACGTGATCGAAGCCGCGGAGCGGAAGGCAAATTGACATGGCCTGGACGCTTTCCGTTTCCGAATTGAACGACTATGTGCGCCGGGCGATCGCCAGCGACCCCAGTCTCCGTTTTTTGAGCATTCGGGGCGAGGTCAGCGATTTCAAAAAGTACGCTTCCGGACACTGGTATTTTACCCTCAAGGATGAAACCAGCATGATCCAGTGCGTTTGCTTCCGGCAATACAACACACGCCTGGACTTTCGTCCTGAAAACGGCATGCAGGTGGTGCTCACCGGCGCCGTGGGTCTGTACGCGGAGCGGGGGCAGTACCAGTTTTATGCCGAGTCCATGACCCGCGACGGGGTGGGGGAGCTGTATTTAAAGCTGGAAGCCCTGAAAAACAAGCTGATGAAGGAAGGCTTGTTCGATGTTTCCAGAAAGCGCCCCCTGCCCTTGCTGCCCCGGGCGGTCGGTGTGGTTACCAGCCGCAGCGGCGCGGTGATTCACGATATCGCCACGGTGACGAAGCGGCGGTTCCCCGCCATGCAGATCATCCTGCGGCCGGCGCTGGTGCAGGGTGAGGGGGCGGCGGAAGACATCGCCGCTGGGATCGCAGAGATCTCCGCCCTGCCCAATGTGGACGTGGTGATCGTGGGGCGCGGCGGCGGGTCGCTGGAGGATTTGTGGGCATTCAATGAGGAAACCGTGGTAAGGGCCATTGCGGCCTGTCCTGTGCCGGTGGTATCGGCAGTGGGCCACGAGGTGGATGTGACGCTTTCCGACTTGGCCGCTGACGTGCGCGCAGCGACGCCTTCAGTGGCCGCGGAGGTATGCGTGCCTGAGCGGGAAGCGCTGATTGCGTCCATCGGGAAGATGCGGGACGCCATGAGCCGGGCGGCGAAGAATGATCTGCTTTCCCGACAGTCCCGGCTTGCGCTGTGTGAAAAGCGCCTGGCTGCCCGGCACCCCGCCGTGCTGATGCGGGACGCCCAGGGAAAGGCGGAATTGCTGGGCCACCGGCTGCAAGCACTGATGGAGCGGCAATTCACAATGCTTAAAAACAAAACCGCGCTGCTCTCTGATCAGCTGAACGCCTTAGGGCCCAGGCAGGCCCTGAACCGGGGATACGCCGTGCTGCTGGACGGCAGGCAGGCGGTGACCAGTGTAGCGCAGGCCCCGGATGAACTGACCGTGCTCCTGCGGGATGGGCGTATGCGGATGCGTGTCCTGGAAAAACGAAAGGGGGATCCTTTTGGCGAAGAAGCAAGCGACGTTTGAAGACAAGCTCATGGAGCTGGAAGGATTGGTCAGGAAAATGGAGAGCGGCAGCCTGCCCCTGAGCGAAGCGCTGGATGCTTATGAAGCTGGCATGAAGCTAAGCAGGCAATTGACGGAGGAGCTGTCCGCCGCGGAAAAGCGGATGCTGGAGCTGTCTGACGGCCGCACCGTGCCCATGGAGGACGCGCCATGAAAGAAAAAGAAACGCTGAACGCTTATAAAGAACGGCTGGAAAGATTTTTGTCTGATCTGCCCATGGCCGGCGCGCCGGACAAGCTCAGGGAAGCGATGCGCTACAGCCTGCTGAACGGCGGCAAACGCCTGCGGGGATGCCTCCTGCTGGCAGCGTGCGAGCTGGGCGGGGGAGACGCGGAGCAGGCGCTGCCCTTCGCGGCAGCGATGGAAATGATCCACGCCTATTCCCTCATTCACGACGATCTGCCCGCCATGGATAACGATACGATGCGGCGCGGAAAACCCACCAATCACGTAGTGTTCGGGGAGGCGCTTGCCATCCTGGCGGGGGATGCGCTGCTGACGCACGCGGTGGAAATCATGGCATCGTCGCGTCATCCCCGCGCGTTTGCGGCGCTGGGTGAAATCATCCGGGCAGCCGGTATCGGCGGGATGCTGGCAGGGCAGACGCTGGACGTGACAAATGAAGGCGCGGAACCGGACATTGCGCTGGTACGGGATATCCACCGCGGCAAGACTGCCGCGATGCTCACCGCGCCGCTCACTGCCGGGCTGATCCTGGCCGGGGCGGAGAGCGAAAGGGTGGAGGCTGGGCGGAAGTACGGACAGCACCTGGGCATGGCGTTTCAGATCGTGGATGACCTGTTGGATGTGGAAGGCGACCCCGCGCTCATGGGTAAGACCCTGGGAAAAGATATCGAAGCGGGAAAACTGACCTGGCCCGCCTGCGTGGGCATGGAGCAGGCGCGTCTCGACGCGCAGGAGCACATCCGTCAGGCGGTGGACGCGCTGGCGCCTTTCGGGGAAAAAGCCGGTTTCCTGCGGGCCCTGGCGCTTTCCACACTCCATCGGGAACAGTAAGAATCGAGGAGTAGTATGATTCAGTTTTTTGCGGACTTATGGAATAACATGCCGCTGAAATGCGCGACAGTTTCCTGGTGCGTCGCCCAGGGAATCAAGGTGCTGATATCTCTGTGGCTGGATAAGAAGCTGGACTGGCGTCGCTGCTTCGGCATGGGCGGTATGCCCTCCTCCCACAGCGCGTTCGTGTTTTCCCTGATGCTGTCCATCGGCATGCAGGAAACCGTCGCTTCCCCTGCGTTCGCGCTGGCGTTTGCCTTGGCCGCGGTGGTGATTTACGATGCCATGGGCGTGCGGCGGGAAACCGGGAAGCAGGGAGAGGTGTTGAACCAGATCATTTCCCAGGTGTTGGTAGAGGGCAAACCCATCACGGAAAAACAGCTCAAGGAGCTGGTGGGGCATTCGCCGCTGGAGGTCGTGGGGGGCGTCATTGTGGGGGCGCTGGTCACGCTGTTCTTCCTTTGATTCGATTTCCTGCGGGGCATATCATAGAAAACAGAGTCAATAAAGGAGGCTTTTCAAATGGATGCTTTTCTGGAAGAAGTGGTAACAAAACAGAACCGCACGGTACAGAATGTTTCCTATATTTTCGCCAATGTGGTCATGGTGCTGTTCGGCGCGATGGCGCTGCTGGATTTTGCCACCGTTGGTACGGTGCTGGCCCAGGTGGGCTTTACGCTGGACTTTTTCCTGGTGCTGCTCCGTATGCTCATTTTTGCTGCCGCCGCATTCGGCATGTTTATTTATCGTGACCGGGTAAAAACAGAATACGAATACACCTTCACCAACGGCCAGATGGATTTCGCTCAGGTGTTCAATAACAAAAAGCGCAAGAACCTGGGCACCATGAATATCAAAAATGTGGAAGCCTGCGGCCTGGTCGCATCCGGCTCCTTTAACCGCTATATCAACATGCAGGGCATCAAGCGCACCAACTGGTTCCTGAACCGGGAAGCCAACCTGCTGTACTTCTATTTCCAAAAAGACAGCCAGAAGCGCATCATAATAATCGAGCCCAGTGAAGAAATGACCAATCTGATCAAAAAGCACTTGCCTCAGGGCGTGTGGCAGAATAACTGATTTGGAGACAGACCGATTTATGCCCATCTATTTGGATAACAGCGCTACGACGCGGGTATGTTCCGAGGCGGTGGAAGCCATGGCCCGCTGCATGCGGGAAGAATACTTCAATCCTTCCGCGCTGTATGCCCCTGCTTTGGCCGCCCAAAAGAAATTGCGGGACTGCCGGGAAGCGATCCTGAAAGCTATACACGCCCCAATGGGAAGCAAAGCTGTCTTTCTCTCCGGCGGAACGGAAGCGGATAACCTGGTCATCTTCGGCCGGGCCGCGAAAGCCCGGAGGGGGAAGGTGCTGTTCAGCGCAGGAGAACATCCCGCCGTGAAGGAAGCCTGCGCTGTCTGTGGTTTGGAAGCAGCGGAAATCCCCTATGACCGCCGGGGCCTGGTGGATTTGGAGGCTTTCAAGGCCCTGCTGAATGACCAGGTTGCGCTGGTGTGCTGCATGCAGGTGAACAATGAAACCGGGGCCATCCAGCCGTTACAAGAGATCGCCGCGCTGATCAAAGAGAAAGCAGCCTTCGCCCATTTCCACGTGGACGGAGTGCAGGGTTTCTTAAGAGTACCTTTTGATATGGCTGTTGCCGGCGCGGACACTTACGCCCTTTCCGGCCACAAAATCCACGGGCCGAAGGGGATCGGCGCGCTGGTGATGGGGCCCCGGGCACAGCTCAATCCCCGCCAGGTAGGCGGGGGACAGGAGGGCCAGCTTCGCTCCGGCACCGAAAATACGCCGGGCATCGCAGGGCTGATGGCGGCAGTACAGGCGTATCCGAAGGAAAACGCCATGCGGGAGAATAAGCTGCTGCTGTGGCAGCTGATCAAAGAAGCCATTCCGGAAGCTTCCGTCAACGGCCCGGAACCGGACAGCGAGATTTCTGCGCCCCACATTCTGAACGTATCCCTGCCTCCGGTGCGGTCCGAAACCATGCTGCACGCGCTGGAGGGCGAAGGCGTCTATGTGGGCATGGGCTCGGCCTGTTCCTCCTATAAACAAAGAATCAGCCCGGTACTGAAAGCCATGCACACGCCGCAGAAGTATGCCGAATCCGCTTTGCGCTTCTCCCTGTCGCCTGAAAACACAGCGGAGGAAATGCGGCAGACCGCGCAGGCGATTCAGCGGCAGTACGCTGTGCTGTCCAAATATCAACGTCGGTAAGAGGGGTCTATTTATGCGAAAGCTGCTCATGGTTCGCTACGGCGAAATCTACTTAAAGGGTTTGAACCGTCCGTTTTTTCTCAAAGCCTTGGTTCAGCGTGTAAAGGAAGCGGCGCGGCCTTTCGGGGGAAAGGTATGGCTTCACGACGCCCGGGTGTTCATCAGCGACGCGGAGGACATGGATGGCTGCATGCGGCGGGTGGCGAAGGTGTTCGGCGTCCATTCCATCGCGCCTGCCGTCGAGATGGAAAAGGATGATTTTGACGGCATCTGCCAGCAGGCAAACGAACTGATGCAGGGCCTTTCCGGCACCTTCAAGGTGGAAGCCCGCCGGGCGGACAAGCATTACTTCCTCACCTCCCCACAGATCAACATGCAGGTGGGCGAATATGTGCTGATGCGCAACGAGGATCATTTGAAGGTGGACGTGCGCAAGCCCGAACATGTGCTGTCCATCGAGATCCGAGACCAGGCGTACCTGTACTGCACGGTCTATCCGGCTGCGGGCGGCATGCCCGTGGGCACCGGCGGCAAGGCGGCGCTGCTGCTTTCCGGCGGCATTGACAGCCCTGTGGCAGGCTATATGATCGCCAAGCGCGGCGTGCAGCTCATCGCCGTACATTATCACTCCTTCCCCTATACCAGCGAGTTTGCCAAACAGAAGGTATTGGACCTGGCAAATATACTTTCTGAATACTGCTGCGGTTTAAAGGTGTATGTGGTGCCTTTCACGGACATCCAGATGCAGATCCACGAAAAATGCCCGGAGGATTACACCACCCTCATTATGCGCCGATATATGATGCGCATTGCCGAACGTATCGCCCAGAAGGAAGAGGCGATGGCGCTCGTTACGGGTGAATCCATCGGCCAGGTGGCCAGCCAGACCATGGAAGCCTTGGTCACCACCAATGAAGTGGTGAAGACCATGCCTGTCTACCGCCCCCTCATCGGGTTTGACAAGATCGACATCATGGAATACGCCAAAAAGATCGGCACATATGACACCTCCATCCTGCCTTATGAGGATTGCTGCACCGTGTTCACCCCCCGGCATCCTGCCACAAAACCCAAGGAAGCGCTGATTCAAAAAGGGGAAAACTGCCTTGACCAGGAAGCACTGATTCAAACCGCTGTGGACAACGCGGAAATCGTGGAATTACCGGGCTCCCATTGATTGATTGTTGCCCGGATGATAAAAAGAAAGGAAAAAAACGAAAATGAAAAAAACGCTGGCACTGATCCTGACGCTGTGCATGGCTTTCAGCCTGTTCACCGCGTATGCCGAAGAGACGCAGGTACCTGTGGAGACTGAAACCAACACAGAAGCTGATGTTTCCGAAAATCAGCCGGAACCGAATGCAGAGCCTGAAACAGAGCCGGAATCGGAACCGGAGGAAAGCCTGGATGCGCTGCTTGGCAGGCTTTTGAGCGGCGATGAAAGCTCCGCCGAAAACGCCGTTTTAAACCTGCTTGGCGGGCTGGGCATCGATACCGCCGGTTACGAAGAAAAAATTAACAAAACAGTGGGCGAAGTAAAAGACGCTGTCGGAGAACTGGTTAAATCCGCAAAAGAAGAAGCAAGCGGATGGCTGAGCCAATTGGGAGAGGGCATGAACACTTTGCTGGGCGAGCTGGACAAATCGCTGGAGCAGACCAAGACGAGCGCCGCTTCCCAGATAGAAGAGCTCCGCGCCCTGCTGGAAAAGCTGATCAATGAAGCAAAGGAACAGGACGCCGGAAGCGATTTGGTCAAGGCGCTGACGGAGCTGCTGGAAACCGCCAAGGGAATTGCCGAGGACGATATCGAAGCTGTAACGGAGGTTTTTAGCAAGCTGGTTGAAATCATACTGAATCATATCCAATAAGATTTCAAAAGGCTTATAACGTATTGTTAACACGATAATGGCACGGGATTCTGTCCGGGAATCTCATGCCATTTTTTTATCTGTGTTTTTGCAGGTTTCGCGCGTATCGACATTCTTTTCACTCCGCTTCGACGCTTGTTCCTGAACAAATCCGCTATCATGACTGTATTCATACAGGATGGAGGCGGGAACGTGGAAGAAATGGAGGTCTCTCTTGAAATCCCAAAGGTCAGGCGATACAAAACATGGAATACGTCCAAACCAAAAGAGCCGAAAGGGATACGGGAAAGGGCGGCCGCGCTGCTTCGCAGGATCCCGATGGCGGGGATGTTTTTTATTCTGAGCCTGACACAATGCGTCACGGTGCCTTCCACGTTTACCATCAGCGCTCTGTTGGCGCTGTTGAGCGAGGGTGTGCGGCCCAAAGGCGCGTTTGCGGGCTTGGTTTTCGGCTTGGTATTTCGGGTGCTGTGGCGCTTGCCTTTGGACGCGGGCCAGTTTGGGGCCTGCCTTTTCTGCTGGCTCCTGATCAGGCTCATCCGAAAAACGGAAGGGCAGCTGTACCTGCTTCTATCGGCCCTCCTGATCGGGCGGGCATTTCCCGATATCATTGTATCCCCGGACGGACAGACGGTGATTCTGTACGCTTCGGGGGCGGTGCTTGGACTGGCTTCCTTCCCGGCTTTCCGGAGATGCGCCCGTATCTTGCGGGACAGGCCCGCAAAAATCAGCCAGGATGAGCTGCTGTGCCTTTACCTGCCTTTTCTGCTGCTCATTGCCGGACTGAGCAGGCTTTCAGTGTTTGATGTCAATCTCGGTTATCTTTGGGCGGCGATATGCGTGCTTACCATATCCTGGCTTTGCGGCGGAGCGTGGGGGATGTGCATGGGGCTGGGGTGCGGGCTGGCGCTGCTGGTGAGCGGACAGAGCGCGCTGCTGCTGGTGAATCTTTCCTTTGGCGCTGTGATGGCGGGCCTGTTTCAGGGCAGGAGCAAAGCGCTGGCAGCCATTGTCTATTTTATGGCATCCATCGTGTCCACATATTTAATCGCTTCCATGTTTTATCCCTTTCTGCTGGCGGCGGAGGCTCTGGCGGGAGTGGGTTTCTGCCTGATCCCGGCCCGGATTATGAACCGCATGGGCAGGCGGATCCGGCGGGTAAGCTGGTTTGCGCCGCGGGAAAACGCTTACATGCGAATGAAGATCGACCAATGGCTGCAAGCGGTGGATCAAATCGCGGACGCCTTGCCCACGCCCCGCGTCGCGCCTGTGGAACAGGAGGAAGAATGCGAAGCGATAGCGGAAGCCCTTTGCGCCGAATGCGAACGGCTGCCCATGTGCTGGCAGGGGAACGTAAACCAAGCCCAAACGGGCCTGGAAGCGCTTACCGCCAGAAACGGCGGGGCAGAAGATTATCTGGAGGTGATCAACCGGTATTTTTCACAGTGCCCACGTATTTCCCGCCTGCCGGAGCTGCTGAACCAGTTGGATGAGGATCGTACAAAAAGGATGCGGCAGGCGATTTGCGCGGAATATGAGCAGGATATCCTGCGCACCCACCTGGCAGCCGTTACCCAGTCCGTGCAGGCGATCACCCTGGAGGGCGGAGAAGAAAGCGAAGAAGCGGTGTGGCTGTCCAAATCGGAAGCCGCGCTGCAATCCCTGCATTTTCCGGGCCATTCCGTTTTTGCCAAGCATGAAAACGGGCATCTGCTGCTGGGCCTGCGCTGCGACCCATTGACGCTTCCCCTGCCCGCGGGGGACGACCTGGCAGCCCGGTTGAGCTTGCAGCTGCGCATGCCGCTTGCCATTGTACGGCAGGAACAGGATAAGGTCGTGCTGGAGGAAGAACCGCCCATGGTGCTTTCCACAGGAACGGCAACGGCCTGCGCCGTGAATAAGGAACGGGTGCGCCACGCGGACCGCAGGCCGGACAACGGCGACGCGATACTGGCCAGGAGGCTGCCCGGAGGATATGCGCTGATTGCGCTCAGCGACGGAATGGGGCATGGCGCGGGAGCGCAGGAGGAAAGCAAAAAAACCCTGGAGCTGCTGAGCCTGTGTTTAGAAGCAGGCTATTCCAGAAGCCAGGCCATGAAAGCCGTGAACGGCGCCATGCTGTCCGCTACAGGCGGGGAAAAATTTGCTACCGTGGATCTGTGCGTGACGAACCTGTGGACGGGGGAAACGGTGATGAACAAGCTGGGAGCCTGCGCGTCCTTCATCCTGCAGGGCCAGAAAATGCACACGGTGGAAGGAGCGGCCCTGCCGCTGGGCATCATTGAGCACGCGGCTCCGATGGAGCACAGCTTCACCCTGGGCGAGGGGGACGTGCTGCTGCTGGTCAGCGACGGCGTGACGGATGCCTTCCCGGGTGAGGAGGAAATACCGGACATCATCAAGCAGAAACGAAATGAAAACCCGCAGCAGATCGCGGACGCCCTGCTGCGGGAAGCGCTCCTAAGGCAGAACGGACTGCCGCCGGACGATATGACCGTCCTGTGCGCCAAGGTAACTGCCCGTGAAAGACGCAAGAAATAAAAAAAGCAAAGATGCTCAATTGCTGGAGTTTTCTCTGATCAGTTTTTGCGCTTCCTCCAGCCTCGGGGGATACAGCGGAAGCGGAAACCGTGAAATTGCAACGGCGGAACAGGCGCTGGCAAAGCGCACAAGGTCTTCGCCGCGCATCCCGCGGAGAAGTCCGTACACACATCCCGCCTTGAAGGTATCTCCCGCCCCCAGGGTACTTTTTACCTCTACGGGGAAAGGCGGCATCCGGTGAATCGGCTCGCCTTTTCTGCCATAGAGCATTTCTCCTCCGCCCTGGGTCAGAATGGTAAGCCCGGAGGATGTTCCCTGCAAAAGCAGCATTATATCCTCCGGATTCATCCCCGTATAATGCTGCGAAGTGCATTCTTTGGATACGACATTGACAGCGGCGTGGCGATGCAGGGAGGAATCATGCGGGCAGTCTATGGTCACATAGGGGACGCTGTGCCGCTGACAGAGTTCGGCTGCCAGCAGAGACTCTTCCCGGAAAAACGGGTCGATGGCCGCCACGCTGCATCCAGCGATATCCTCTTCCCTTGGAATGCTCTACCACCGTTGGCCGGAAGAAAACAGCGTCTGGAACCTGCCCATGGGAGAGCGCACCAGGCCCGCAATCACCACGTAATCCATCACCCCCGGCATATCCGCAAAATGCAGAGAAGACAGGTCCGCCTGTTTATCCTTATAAAACGCTTTCAGCATAGGCGCGACTTCCGTGCCGATCCAGGTGCCGTCCATCCGGACGGAAACGCCCAGAGAATCCAGTACCGTCGCGGCTGTGCCTGTTTCCCCGCCGGGAAGGAAATACTGTTCTTTGATTTCCGCGTATTCATCCGGCTTAAGAAAGCCATCCTTCAGCAGAAAAGAATGTGTGCCCAACACCTGGCCAAAAAGATAGACGTCTGGTTTCCTGTTCATTCGTATCCCTCCATATGCAGCCTATGCAAAAACTCGTGAAAAAAGAAGGAACCGTTCGGTCACATTGTATTATAGCGAACGATCAATCACGCATCAAGAGGATAGTCAAAGAATCATTTCCTTCCCTGCGATTTTTCCAAGATTTAGCGTGTTTCGCAATGATTTATACAAGATTAAGGCAATTCACGAAGGATTGATCCTGAGCTTGTTCATGCTGTTTATCTTTCAATCCAAATAAAGAAACCATTGTGACCCAACAGTTTCGGGAAAACTGCCGTCCCAGGCCACGAATCCCCCCGGAAAGGCGGTTCAAGTAAGGGATTTTGGTGAAGAATTGATTTGCACTGGCTTTTTCGGGTGGGACAGAGATTGAGATGTGAAGCAGCATCCGAGTTATGGGTCATTTTTTTGTACCTGTACAGCCGTACCGGTCATGTTGAGAAAAATGGCAGGAAGCAGGAGGCAGGGAGTTTTATATGGCCCGGATGAAAAGAACCATTTACTACATGCTGTCAGCGCCAGGCAAGATGAAACCTCCTGCCTCGGCTCCTCCGGTATTGCAGGACTGAACAGATACTTTTTTCAGGGCGGTATGGAATACACATGCCATCATCAGTGAATAATCAAATAAACATCTTCACGGTAAAGCAGCCGTCTTGATTGGAAAGCGTGAATACACCGCCATTCTTTTCGATGATGCGGCGCATGGCCGGAATACCGTATCCATGATCCTTTGCATCCGATTTGGTGGAAGGGATCGAAGCATCAGGCGCAATAACGTCATGAATGTCCGAGCTGTTTTCGCAGGAAACGGTCAAATGCTTTTCTGACACGCGCAGCTTGAACCGGATGAAACGTTCCGACTGCGAAGGCATTTTCATACAGGCTTCCAGCGCGTTTTCCAGCATATTGGTAAGCAGCACACAGAGCTCATCGTCAGGAAGAACGACCTTGTTCGCTGCCCTGATGTCAGAAGTCACGGTGATACCCGCCTCTCTGGCTCCGTTAAGATACCGCCCAACGATGGCGTTGATGATCGGGTTAGTACAGTAAGTATCGGAGGGCAGCATGTTGATTTTGTCCAGCAGCGAGGAAGCATAGGTTTGCGCGCGTTCCTGCTGCCCGGAGGAGAGCATTTCAGAGATAAACGCCACATGGTGACGCATTTCGTGGCGTTCGCGGCGTGTGCTTTCCTGCGTTTCCAGCATCAGCTTCATATTCTCCACCGCGTATTTTTCGCGCAGGGCCAGCGCCTTCATTTCCGCGTCCCGCTGGGCGAGCCCTGAGATCAGGTCCAGGACAGCCTTGATAAACATGATGATCAGCATCAGGATACAAAGCAGCTCACAGAGCTTGAACAAGCTGCGGTAATCGACGAGGCGCTGGATCGCCGCCGCCATCGTTTGCGCCAGCTTTCCTCCGGTCAGGGTGGAAAAGGCCCACGCCAGGACGACGGCGGGAACGGACAAGGCAAGGAAGCGGAAAAAGCGCCGGAACCAAGCATTGCCTTTCATTGCGTCAATGGCCGCGACGAGCAGCGTCAAGAAAACGCTGCCGGGAACGACCCATATCTGAAGGATGTTGATCTGCACGTTCAAGGTATTGCTTTGGCCGAAGCCCGCGATCAGATAGTACAGCAGCACGGCGTTCACCAGGCCGATCACCGGCAGCATAACGAGCCGGGGACGTCTGGAGAGCCGATACCACAGCGCCCAACCCATCGCGATCAGCGGCAGCAGGCTGCAAAATACGGATACAGACGCCCAAAGAAGCGTCCATGCTACGCTGACAGTATAGGATGTCGTGCTCGTCAGGGCCATAGACAATGCGCAGAAGGTCAAAAGCAGCAGGCCGGTATCCTGTTTATCCTTCCATATGCCGATGAAGAACAGGGCCGAAAGGAACAATGCCAGCGCAAAGAACATCCCGGCAGGAAAAGCTGCTTCCGCCGTGGTCGCTATGGTTTGGGAACGGTAATACATCTGGTCGAAATAAAGGGTCAGCCGCGGCAGATGCTTGACAAGGCTGTCCTCTCCCTGAAACTGGACGCGCATCGTCAGGATGTCGCCCTCGCCCGTCAGCCGTGCGATGAACTGACCGGACGCGGCAGCCGCCGCATATTTAACTGCGCTGAAATGACCGTCGGCAAAGCGGCCGGAGGGGGCATATACCATCTTATCATTGATATAGATGACGCAGTCGGCGTAATTTGCGGTCACAACAAAATAGGGATGATTGGTTAAATACTCGGTAAGCTGCGTCTGGCAAAGCACCACCGCGTCTGGCCCGGCAAGCGGCAGTTCGCCGTTCGCCGGCGTTATTTCAGTCCCATCCTCCAGCGAAAAGCGCCAGCGCGCCAGGCTGCCCACGGGGCTGATGTCGAAGCTGTCCAACGGTGTGGATGCCAGGCGGATATACAGAACGCAGAGGGCAAGCACCCCCAGGAACAGAACGGCGTACAAGGCGATCCGCCATACCTTTCCCGCGTCTTCCGAAAATGATACTTTTCTTCCATTACTCACCATGGCAATACCTTCCTCATGGATAACCTCGAAATCGGTAAAAATAGTATAGCATATCATGCGGAAAAAGAGAAGTCTGTGTATTTTCGGGGAAAACTGCGGGTTGTGCAATAAAACCTGCCACATGTGCAATAATCCTTGATTTTGCCAAAGGATGCGTTTATAATCTAAAACAAAGGTTGAAGATTCGTCAGCAGGGCTTGAACCCGCAGAATACTATATGGACTTTCGGGGGAGGTGATCAAATTGCGAATTGCCATATGCGATGACGAAGAAAACGAAATCGCCAAGATTCAAAACACTATTGCCGAAATCCAGGGAAATTACCAGATTGATACATTCCGAAGCGGCAGAGCGCTGCTGGAAGCGGCCCGGAGCGCAAAATACGATATTGCTTTCTGTGACATCTACATGAAGGATGAAAACGGCCTGGACACCGCGAAGGAACTGCTGACCCTGTCGCCCGATACCGCCATCGTGTTCATCACATCGAGTAAAGAACATGCGGTAGAAGCATTCTCTATCCAAGCGCTGCACTATCTCGTCAAGCCCATACGGCAGGAGGACGTGGTTGAAGTGTTCCGGCGTTTCGGTGTGAAACGGGAAGTACGCCATACGCTGACGCTGCGGATCGAGCGAAATGTCACCATGCTGTTCCAGGATGAAATCATCCGCGTGGAAGGGCAGCGCCACCGTGTGCTCATTATCACCGCCAGGGACACGGTATTTACCATCTGGAAATCCTATGGGGAGATCAGCGCCTTGCTGGATGACAGTTTTTTGCACATCAAGAAGGGCGTTTCCGTCAACATGCGCTACATCAGCAAGATGACAGCGCAGAAATGCGTCATGAAAGACGGCTGCACCTTCCTGCTCAGCAGGAATACAGCCAATGAAAACTATGAGCGGTATTATCGCTATTTAGAGGATCATCTGGAGAACCTGTAGCGATAATTAAAGATCATAACCGGTGAAGCGAAACCGGTGAAAAATAAACAAAGGAGGACGAACCAAATGAAACAACTGTTGACCATTCTGATTATTCTTTCCCTGCTGCTGACAGGCATGGCAGGCGGAGCCTTTGCGGAGGCAGCTGCGGTTGACTACACGACGGGCACCCCGTGGCTGTGCAGCAATCTGGAAGGCGTCGTCACCGCGGATACACCCGCAGAGCTCAAGGACGACTACGCGCTCGCCGTCAACAAGGACGCGCTCCTGATGCTGGAGATCCCGGAGGGCCGTTCCTACGGCGGAACCACCATGGACGTGACGCTAAAGCAGGCGGAGGACATCAAAAATATGTTCCTCGGCGACGCGCCCCAGGGACACGACGCACTGCTGGCCTACAACCTGTTTCATCTGATGATGGACTGGGACAGCCGCAATGCCCTGGGCATTGCGCCGCTCAAGGAGGAGATCGACCGCGTGGAGGCCATCGGCACCCTGGACGCGCTGACGGCATATTTTCTCGAAACGCCCATCGAATCACAGGCTGGCTCGCTGTGGAGTGCTGGCGTCGCGGTCGATTTTGTAGATTCCACCCGGGAGATACTGAGCGTGGGTAGCTGTACGCTGTTTTTGAATGATTCTGCCGAGTACGCCGCACTGACCAATTACGGCGCGGTCAGGAAGGCGGTTGTCACCGAGCTCGCTCAAAAGATGCTGGGAAAGCTGGACTATTCCGAGGCGGACGCGCAGCGGAAGATCGATAACTGCTTCGCCTTCGAAGCGATGGTCGCGCCCGTCATCTACACCAATGAGCAGCAGAGGAGCGCCGATTACCACACCCGCATCTACAATCTCTATACCCGGGAAGAGCTTACTGAAGCGCAGGGCAAGCTGCCTGTGATCGAACTGTACGAGCACATGGGCTACCCGGCGGTGGATCAGTATATGGTCAAGAACCCGGCCTTCCTCGATCGGCTAAATGAGGTGTACACCGAGGAAAACCTGCCCCTGATGCGGGATTACATGATCGTGCATGATGTCATCAGTTCAGCGTCAAATCTCGACCGCGAATGCTACGAGTGGCGCGTGGCATACGATAACGCAGTGGACGGCGCGACTGGCATCGTGGACGACGCCACGGCCTTCTCCTCCTCGGTCGCCAAGATACTGGAATGGCCCGTGGCGCAGCTCTACACCGAAACCTACCTGAAAGCGGAGGACAAGGCGCGTATCGCCGACATGATCAACGAGATCCTGGAGGCCTATCACGGCATCCTGGAGGAGGCGGACTTCCTTTCCGACGAGACCCGGGTCCGGGCCATCGAAAAGCTGGACGGCATGAAGACCCGCGTCCTCTATCCGGACGATTGGGAAAAGTACAGCTGCGAGGGGCTGGAGATCGCCTCCCCGGAAGCAGGCGAAACCTACTGGCGGGCGACAAAGAAGATATTGGCGTACAAGGTCAGCCAGATCGCAGAGGAATTCACCGAGCCGGTGGACAAGGAAAAATGGGGCATGACGCCGCAGATCGTCAACTGCTTCTACAATCCCCAGGACAACAGCATCAACATCATGGGTGCCTTCGCGCAGGGCAGCCTGTACAACAGCGACATGAGCGATGAGGAAGTGCTCGCCAAGCTGGGCGTCTCCATCGGGCATGAGATCTCCCACGGCTTCGACCGCACCGGGGCGCAGTTTGACAAGGACGGCAACCTGACAAACTGGTGGACAGAGGAAGACCTGAAAAAGTTCACCGAGCGAAATGCGCGGCTGGCGGCCTACTATGACGCCATGCATCCCTGGGAGGGGCAGAATTACTACGGCAGCATCATGACCGGCGAAGCCTGCGCTGATATGGCTGGCATGAAGGTGGCGCTGCGCATTGCCGCCCAGCGGGAGGATTTCGACTACGACGCGTTCTTCCGTGCCTATGCGAACACCTGGCTGATGAAGATGACCCTGCAGCGGACCTATGCCGTCATCAATGACAGCCACCCCATGAGCTATCTGCGCGTCAACTGCACATTGCAGCAATTCGACGAGTTCCTGGATACCTACGGCATCACCGAGGGCGACGGCATGTATCTCGCGCCGGAAGACCGGGTCGCTGTCTGGTAATGGCAGAGAAAAGAATACCAATGGCAAAAGCGTTTAAACTGTAAGCACTGCCGCTTTCCACATCTATTCAGAGGGTATAAAAGAAAAATATCTGTTCAGCCGTTGTACGATAAAACGGCACGGCTGAACAGGTACGGGCACAATAAACGATCGGTCGGCCTGCCTGTCAAGAATCCATGCTTGCAAGGCAGGCCGCTTTTTTCGCCCTGCGGCTGCGGGGGGAACGACCGGCTGATCGCTGCTGCCAGGAGAATCCGACACAATGAAAGCAAAGTCACGCTGGAAAAGATATACTAAGGCGATAGAGGCTGAAAAAACCCCGTGGACAACTCCCGCCCCATATGGTATAATCCCAACTTTGACAGCAAAAGAGGCGCGAACCCAAGCGACATAAGGGTTTGCGCCTCATTTGCTAATGCACAATATAGCCCGATTAACGAGAAACGGAGAGAAAATTTTTCATAGCGCGTTCGGAGATGATTTCAGCATTGAGAGGAAGAGAAAATAAGGATTGTAGATGATCGAGAATCGGGGAAAAAGGAACAGCTGGGATATAACCGAAACCCTTAAGGTGAACATATTCAAAGATCGAAGGCAAGCCAGCAGTTGTTCGGTGGAAAAATCCTTAAAGCCACTGTCAATCAGAACTTTTTCCAGGTATTTCAACAGAATGAGAGATAAGAAGCAGAGCAGAAAGTGCGCTTTGATTCTGTTTTCTTTGGAGAGATAAACAGGGCGGCTTTTGAATTCTGTTTTCATATCGCGGAAACAGTCTTCAATTTGCCAGCGCATATGGTTGATCCGAAGGATTTCTAAAGTGCTGACGCCGTCCGGATGATCC
>JAFZOG010000115.1 GCA_017550745.1 Clostridia bacterium
CCTGCTGAGCCATACCCTGCCCCAATACGGCGTGACCACCACCTTTGTGGACGCTCATAACCTGAAAGAAGTGGAAAGCGCCATCCAGGACAACACCCGGGCTATTTACCTGGAAACCTTGGGCAACCCCAACAGCGACATCCCGGACATCGACGCTATCGCGGAAATCGCCCACCGCCACGGCCTGCCCCTGGTGATCGACAACACCTTCGGCACGCCTTACTGGATCCGGCCCATCGAGCATGGCGCGGACATCGTGGTGCATTCCGCCACCAAATTCATCGGCGGCCACGGCACCACCCTGGGCGGCATCATCGTGGAATCCGGGAAGTTCGACTGGAAAGCGAGCGGGAAATACCCCAACATCGCCGCGCCCAACCCCAGCTATCACGGTGTTTCCTTCTATGATGTGGTGGGCCCGGCGGCTTTTGTCACCTACATCCGGGCGATTCTGCTTCGGGACACCGGCGCGTCCATTTCGCCCTTCAACGCTTTCCTGCTCCTGCAAGGCGTGGAAACCCTCTCCCTCCGGCTGGACCGGCACGCGGAGAATACAAAGAAGGTGGTGGAATACCTGAAAAACCATCCCCTGGTGGAAAAGGTGAACCATCCTTCCCTGCGGGCACATCCTGACCACGCGCTGTATGAGCGGTATTTCCCCAAGGGCGGCGCGTCCATCTTCACCTTTGAAATCAAAGGCGGGCAGAAGGAAGCCTGGGCCTTCATCGACCACCTGAATATCTTCTCCCTGCTGGCCAATGTGGCGGACGTAAAGAGCCTGGTGATCCATCCCGCCTCCACCACCCATTCCCAATTGAGCCCGGAAGAACTGCTGGATCAGGGCATCAAACCCAACACCATCCGCCTCTCCATCGGCACGGAGCATATCGACGACATTATTGCCGATCTGGAAAACGGCTTTGCGGCTATTCAGGCATAAAAAGACAGAGAAAGCACGATCAAAGCCAGGGATTTCGTTTGATTTCCCTGGCCTTTTTGCGTTTTGTGCCACTTTCTTTATTTGGGGATACTGTTCAAACTGTCAGAAACAAAGCAAAAACCGTTCGTTTTGCAGATCGTGATACAGGATACAGTTCCGCTCGCTCACGTCCGCCAGCCAGACCACGTCCCGCCATTTCTCTCCCTGGGGGATTGCGGAAATCATATTCTCTGACTGTTTCAGCAATTCAGGCTGGAAATGCGGAGTTTTATCGCCGGGGAATAACGCCGTGTACAGGATCTGCGCCTCCACCAAATCCTGGAAGATATGGCTGCCGTAGGAGAGCTCCGGGTTATAGCCCGCCCGGCTTTCCGCCATTTCGCAAATCGCCTCAAAGCTGCTGATGTCAGAGAAGGAGGTGGGAACGCCAAGCTCCGGGGAGGATGTGCCGATCCGTCCGGGCACCATCAGCAGCATGCGCTTCCCCTGATCCCGGTATTTCCAGTTGATCCGCCCGATCAGCGCAGCGATTTCGGGCTTATCGGCGTAGGGCAGGTTGTAATACGCCACGGGATCGACGTACACGATATAATCCAATTTCGTTTTTCTGGACAGCCCCATGGACGCGCCGCGGGTTTCCAGCAGGATTTCATCCTCGGGCACGTTTTCAGGCAAAGCCACCGTGCCCACATCCCGGAACACCTGCAAGGGCCGGCATTGCAGCAAGTTGATCATATATTCCCGGCTTTCCGATACGTTGATGGTAAACTCGATATCCACCGGCTCGCCGTATTCCTCCTGGATCAGGCGCATCATCCGCTGCATCCGCTCCATCATTTCCCGGTTCTGCACCAGGCCCAGGCAGGAGATGAAGCAGACCGAACGGTTATCGCCCCACTCCCGGAGCGAAGCTTCGGCTTCATAGTCGTGCTCCAGCACCTGGTATTTAAGATAGGGAGGCAGCACCGGTTCCAGTTCCGCAAGCGTCACCCTGTTCAGGCTTCGGGTTTTCAAATCCACCGCTTCCACCTTCCGCTGGGAAAACTGGTGCTTCTGCGCGACAGTGGTGCAGCTGGTGGCCTCCGGTTTGTCCAGGCTGACCAGCCGGGGATAGGAACCCTCCGTCCTGTCCACCGCTGATGTACCCAGGCCCATCACCAGCCGCAGCATCCCCGCCGAAGAATCAATATGATTCAGGAACTTGTACGGGCTGAACGAATAGCCCACGCCCGCGGCGCAGGGCATGTAGTAAGACCCATAGGCCGAACCGGAAACACGCATCACCAACAGGGCCATCTGTTCATCCCGCTTGTCCAGGCCCCGCCGCTTGCGGTAGTCCAGGGCAGACAGTCCCGCCGAACTGGCATACACCGTCCGGACCGCGTTCTCGAACTCTTCCAGCCTTTCTTCCGGCGTGCCCCGGTTGGCGCAGAACACCGATTCGTATTTTCCGGCGAAAGCGTTGTCGAAGCCGTCCTCCAGGATGCTGCTGGAACGGACGATATAAGGGTCTTGGCCGTAGTATTCCAAAATATGCGTGAATTGTTCTTTGGTTTCCTGGGAGAAAACGCCGCTTTTCAGCCGTTCCGCCAGGGCGTCGGCCAGCTCAAAATATCCCTCCTCTGTGCGCTGCTGCACCCTTAAATCCCAGAAATCATTGTCCACGATGTAGGTATAGAACACGTCGGAGCCCACGTAGAAGGAATCGTGGGGTTCCAGCACCCGGTCAATGTCTGGCGCCAAATTGCGGATGATGGCACGGGCCAGCAGCATGCCGCAGGTTTTGCCGCCCACCATGCCGGTGCCCACCATGTGATCCCGGACGTGGAAATAGTCTTCCGGCTGGAAATGCTTTTTCACCAGCACCCGGAGCCTTTCGTCCCTCGTCATCATGATGTTGCACATCCTGGCGCACTGCTCTTCCACGGGGATCCCGTTTTCATGCAGCAGCTTCGCCCGGTTGAAAAAGCGGTCCCAGGAGTCCACGTACTGCTCCTCCAGCGTCCGCTGGCATTTGTTCATCACCTGGTAGAAACGGCTGGTCTGCACACCGTCCTGGATGGGCTGTACCTGGCCCGTAACCGGGCGGTAAAGGTGGGGCAGGAACATGGTGTCGGAATTCCGGTTCCATACCTTCTGCGGCCGGATATACAAAAGATCGTTGTCCGCGTCGGAGTACACGTCCAGGAATAACTGTGTCGTGTTCATGATTTTGTTAATAGCGTTAAAGGAATGCCGCCCCCGGATGATGGGGAAGAAAGCCACCGTGTCCAGAATGAACAGGAACGGGCAGGTGACCCGGAAGAAGTTGCCCATCATCAGGTCGGTGGCCCATGCAGTCTGCAATTCGGAAAGGCAGTCGAACACATAGAATGCGTCCCGGCCCTCCTGCTCAATGACCCGGTGGATTTCCACCGTAAAGGTCTCAAACCGGTGGGAAAGCGGCACACACACCCGCTTGACCTCCGGGCATTCCGGCACCAATTCAGGATGGCTGGCAAAGCGGAAATAAATGATCTTCCGTCCATCCTTCTTCGCCTGCTCCACAAAAGGATCGGCAAAACGGCGGAATTCATCCAGATTGGACACGCGCCAAACCACGTTGTCGCCCATGCGGATATAGTCCAGCGCCTGATCCAGAGCGGGAATGCCGGATTTTACTTTGTCAAACGCCGCCATGATGATCCCCCTTTCAGTTCCCGGAAATACTGTTATGCTCCATTTTCATATTTGTTTTATCATAAAAGAAAGGCAGCGGAATCTTTTCAGACGCCCTTGCCTTTCAATTGAAGTATACCATATCTACCTGTTTTTGTAAAGGGAGCGATCCCCTCCCGCCAGGGCAATTACAGGCGTTTTTCTGATCCAGTCATCCAGAAACTGCATCTGTTTTTCCGTGTGGAACCAGTGTTCGCCGCCTTCCATCACAGTCAGCGTCGCATTATGCCTTTCGGCAAATGCATGAACGGTCTCATAGCTTGTCAAATTGTCATTTTCCCCATAGAGAATCTGCGTCGGTACATCCCAACTGATCGGATGGCTTCGCACATAGCGGAGATACTCCCAGGATAGCTCTTCGCCAAACTCAGTGTGAACCACGCCTTTTGATTTCAGCTCCGTCTCTGTCACGCCCGCCCATTGCATCATGTCGCCGATCAATCTTTCCATATCGACAATGGGTGAAATGAAGTATGCTTCGCGGATCATACCGCCGATTCCGGCGCTCATGCTGAAAAATGCGCCGATGCTGTTGGCGATCAGGATGATATTCGCGTATTCGTCTTTCAGCTTTTCTGCCGCCGCACGAATCTCCGCACCGGTTTCCCACGGCGTGAATGTCCGGTAGTCCAGACCGAAAACCTCGCAGCCGGGAAACAGCGGCCGGTAGTGCTCACATTCCGCTGCGCTGCCGCTTTTTCCGTGAATGTATAATACAAAATCTTTCATATTCTTGCTCACTTCCATAAATCCTGATGAAATGCCGGCTGAACGCTTCGACCTGTTCCATCGCCTCCTGGGTCTTATCCGGCTCCCGGTCACACAGGTGGATCAGCGCGGAGATGGGCGCGGTGTAGGCAAAGGCCAGCATTTTCGGATCGTCCTTCCGCAGCAGCCCCTTGTCCATCATGCCCGCAAAAAGCCCCGTAAACATGTCCGTCAGACCTGTCAGGAAGTGCTTCGTCGCCAAATCCCGCGCCCGTTCGTCCCGAAACTGCTCTATGGTAAGCAGCTTGCGCGTCTTGACGATCATTTCATCATGAACGGTAAAATTGACCATTCGCATCGTCATATCAACCAAATCCTCCAGGGACTCCGGCACGGGGGGTAGGTTCTCGGGTGATCCAAAGCGTTCTCCGTAATAAGCAATCATTCTGTCAAGCAGCGTGTTCCATATTTCTTCCTTGCTCTCAAAATGTTTGTACACGCCGGATTTAACCAATCCAAGAGACAAAGACAGTTCTCGGATATTGGCTCCCGCGTATCCATTTCTGGAAAACATGTCCAGCGCTGCTGAAAGGATCCGCTCCTTTGTATCTTTCGCCATAATTTCCTCCATCAAAAGCTTAGTGACCTTTGGCTCACCTTTTCTATTATAGTGAACGACGACTCACTTTGTCAAGGCTTTCAGGAAAATTAACAATTATATCAATAAAGCGCCTCACCTCCGAAGAAGTGAAGCGCACTGGGTCGATGGGATTGGAAATTAAATCTCGATCAGCCGATCAAGCAATGCAGAAAACTCTTCCATGTTGCTCATCATCGCCGGATGGCCGCCATGAGGAAAAAGATGTGCTTCCGCCCGGTTGGTTTCCTGGCAGATTTCACGGAAAAGGCGCTGATAATGCCCGGCCGGGAACATCTCGTCCTCCTCGCTCCCCGTCAGCAGCAGGGGAACCTGCAATTCCGACAGGGGCCGATGGAAATAGGCTCCGATCTCCCTCGCATGGCGAACGACGGCATCCGTATCCGCATCGAATACCTGCTCCCAATCCTCGCCGTGGATGGATTGCAGATAGGAACGGACCCCCTCGATCTGTTTTGCCTGGGCTCTTCCTGCCTGAATTTCCTTTGTGACGGCAGGGTCAGCGCTGATTCCAGCAAAGCTGTCGGCTGCCACCGCCCGCGCAAGCTGCGGATACTCCAGCGCGGCGTTGATCGCAGCTAAAGCCCCGCCGCTGGTTCCGACGAGATACACTTCACTCAGGCCAACATCACCCAGCCGCCAGCCAGGGCGATCACGAGCAGCACCGCTATGATCCCCCCGATCCATGCGGCGATCCTTTTTCCTTTGTTTTTCTTTTTGACGGTCATTTTTTCCCCCTGAGTTCTTTGATGGTCATACTCTCTCAACCTTTCTTCTAATAACAGTTTTAAAATGATATGCGACAATCCCTATAGAAATCTATAAAATTAACAACACAGTAGCCGACTCTCAAGTCCCTCCACTCCGTTCCGCTCTCGCTCCACTTCGGTCGGGATGACAGCGGAAGTGCGTTAAGAAAAAGGTTCGGGTTACGTGCCAAACATAGATAAACCAACTAACAATGTCATCCCGACCGGAGCAGAGCCAGAGGCGTAGCGGAGTGGAGGGACCTGAAAGTTGGACAAGGGCAGGTTTTCCGGGCGCTTCGGGCCCCGGCGACCGCCTTGGGCTGCCGCCCGGCCTACGCTGAAAACGGTACACTGTACCGTTTTCCGGGCGCTTCGGCCCCTGCGGATTACAATCGAAGGGCTGCGGCCCTTCGA
>JAFZOG010000116.1 GCA_017550745.1 Clostridia bacterium
CTGGCCGTCCTCATGGCGCTGTCCCTGCTGAACGTGACCGCTTCCGCTGAGGAAGAAAACTGGGCCTATGGCGTGACCATTGAAGGCGTGGGCACCATCTATTACGCCAAAGCCTACTTTGCTATCGAAGATATCACCAATCCTCTGACCGCCCAGCCCTATACCGCCGATGAAATCGCCGCTATTGTGAACAGCGCTGGTGCCGAAGCGGAAGGCTACGTGTTTGATCTTCCCGCTGACGCGCTGCTGGGCATGGGAGGCTTCTGGTACGACGCGGAAAACGCTGCCGCTATCGTGAGCCACGCTGACCCGCTGGCTATGAACGAAAAGGGAGAATTTGCCACCCTGGAAGGGGAAGACGTGGCGGCTCCTATTGTGAATTGGGCCTATGGCGTGACCATCGAAGGAGTGGGCACTATCTGGTATGGCCGGGAATACTTTGCCCGTGAAGGCATCGTCAATCCTCTGACTGCCGCTGCCTACACCGCTGATGAAATTGCCGCTATTGTGAACGGTGCTGTGGAAGGCGCGGACGGCTATACGTTTGATCTGCCTGCCAGCGCTGTGCTGGGCATGAACGGCTTCTGGTATGATGCTGCCAATACTGCCGCCATCACCAGCCATGCCGACCCGCTGGCCCAGGGGGAAAACGGTGTGTTTTCCACCGCTGACGGCGAGGAAGTCGCTTCTCCCATTGCGGAATGATTTCTGCATGATGCTGCACCCTGGCGGAGCGATCTGCCAGGGTTTTCACATTTTTTGAATAAATGCCAATATTCATCTTGTCAAGGGTATTTTTCAACTATTTTCACCCCGTCATCAATTCTTCCACTACCTTTGCTTACCATCTTGGAATTAATTGCATGAATGAAAACAATTGCACCTCGATCGAATATTGACCGAGGTGCTGTTACATTATTCCAACTGAATCTATCTGATCTTCTCAAACACATCTTTGCTGACGCCACAGACCGGGCGACACCAGTCATACGTTATTCTTTTCCGGCAGTCCATTCAATTCACAATCAAACCTGTCAGAAAAATAAACCCCTCACGAAGACACGGATGAATATATCCGTAACATGTCGGAATTGTGAAAATACGCATCGGAATTCAGAAAGACTTCGACTATCCTGAGATGTAAAATGAATACAAGTCCGATTATATGAGGGGGCTCCGCACGAAACCTGCAAAGACTGCCGTAATTGGCTGCGGTAGAATCAGCGATATTTACCTGACGAACATGATTAACAGGTACAGTACTACCTTGGAACGCCCTTTTCATTACAAAGGAAACCGTTCTCACAGCGCCAGAACCGGCAAAGGGCGTTCCGGTCATACATATTGCACCATCGATTGAAGGCAATAGAAAGGAAATACGCCATGAGAAAAATGATTGACTGGAACCGTGACTGGGTATTTATCAAGCAAAATGAACGAACGGAAATTGATCTGCCCCATACTTGGAACGCGGTGGACGGGCAGGACGGCGGGAACGATTATTATCGGGGAACCTGCATCTATGAGAAACACTTTGAAAAGCCGGAGTTATCCCCCGGGGAGCGCTGCTTCATCGAATTTGAAGGCGCGGCCATGACAGCAGAAGTTAGTTTGAACGGTACAGTGCTGGCCAAGCATGAAGGTGGGTTTTCAGCCTTCCGGGTAGAACTGACCGCTCATCTGCAAGCATTGAATACCCTGACCGTTCGCGTAGACAACAGCGCCAATGACCGGGTGTATCCCCAGAAAGCGGACTTCACCTTCTATGGCGGTATTTACCGTCCCGTGAAGTTGATCGTCGTGCCGGAGGAGCCTTTTGAACTGCTCAAGGACGGCACGCCCGGCATCAAGGTGACCCCGGTAGTGGATTTGGAAAAGCGCTGCGCTCATGTGACGGTGGAAACCTGGCACAATGCTTCTGCTGTAACCATTACCGTAAACGGCGAAACCAAGACCGTGGAGCGTATTGCGGAATTCGACATTCCCAACGTGCATCTGTGGGATGGTATCAACGATCCCTATCTGTACACAGCGGAAGCGAAGCTGGAAAGCGGGGACGCAGTTTCCACGCGCTTCGGCTGCCGGGAGTTCCACATCGACCCCAATCTGGGCTTCTTCCTCAACGGACGTAGCTACCCCCTCCGGGGCGTCAGCCGCCATCAGGACAGGGCAGGCGTGGGCAACGCCATCACCGACGCCATGATGGAGGAGGACATGGCCTTTATCCGGGAGATCGGGGCCAACACGGTGCGCCTGGCTCATTATCAGCAGGCCCGGCATTTTTATAATTTGTGCGATGAAAACGGCATCGTGGTCTGGGCCGAAATCCCCTATATCACCCATCATATGCCAAACGGCCGAGAAAACACCTTGAGCCAGATGCGAGAGTTGATCACCCAGTGCTACAATCACCCGTCCATCATCTGCTGGGGCCTTTCCAATGAAATTACGGTGAGCGGCATGAGCGAGGATCTGCTGGAAAACCATCGGCTGCTGAACGACCTGTGCCACCGTATGGACAAAACCCGTCCCACCACCATGGCCCATGCCTTTATGCTGGAGACGAACAGCCCGCTGATCGAAATGGCCGACATCGGCAGCTACAACCTGTATTATGGTTGGTATCTGGGCGAGCTAAAAGATAATGCTGATTTCTTCGATAAATATCACGACGAGCATCCGGATCGGGTGATGGGTTTTTCTGAGTACGGCGCGGACGCCAATCCCGCCCTGCACAGCGATACCCCGGAGAAGGGCGATTACAGCGAGGAATACCAGTGCGTCTACCACGAGGCGCTGCTGAACTGCATTGAACAGCGGCCTTATTTCTGGGCCACCCATGTATGGAATCTGTTTGACTTTGCCGCAGATGGACGGGACGAGGGCGGCAAAAAGGGCTTCAACCAGAAGGGTCTGGTCACCGCTGATCGGAATATCCGCAAGGATGCTTTCTATCTGTACAAGGCCCACTGGAGCCAGGAGCCCTTCGTGCATCTGTGCGGCAGCCGCTATGTGAAGCGTACTGGCGACAGCACCGAAATCAAAGTGTACAGCAATCAGCCGGAAGTAACCTTGCTGGCGGATGACAAGAAGGTCGCTGCAAAGAAGGACAAATATGTTTTCACCTTCACCGTACCGCTGACAGGCACCCATAAAATCAAAGCGATAGCGGGAGACTGTGTGGACACGATGACGATTGAAAAGGTGGATGCGCCAGAACCCTCCTATCGACTGATCAAGGAGGCCGTGGTCAACTGGTTCGATAAGGAGGAAATCGACCCGGCCTGCTATTCCGTAAAAGATACCATGGGCGAACTGCTGCAGAACGAGGGCACCAAGCCCATTGTGGAAAGCCTGATGGCCAAGCTCCGGGCCAGCCGTGGCGATGTGGCGCAGTCCGCCAGCAATAACCCCGTGCTTCAGCAAATGCTGGCCAAAATGCCCCTCCAGAGCATCCTCAAGCAAGCCGGGGACGCGGCGTCCCCGGAAATCGTCAAGCAGTTGAATGCCGCGCTGCAGAAGATCAGAAAAAATTCATCATTCAAGTGATATTTGAAATTACAGGCTTCCCCGCTTCACCAGGGTGGTGGTCACAGCAATCTTCACATGGGCGGAGGGCTTGCGCTCCAGGATGGCAATCAGGCGCTCCACGGCCAACTGGCCCATGGCCTGCTTGGGCACGTGCATGGTGGAAAGGGGAGGTTCCAGCATTTCACACAGGGAGGTATTGTCAAAACCGATGATGCCAATATCTTCCGGAATGCGATAGCCCGCCTCCTTAAGAGCGCGCATGGCGCCGGCGGCGATTAAATCATTATCCGCAAAATAGCAGGTGGCCAGCGGATCGCCCTGTGCAATCAGCGCTTTCATATCCGCGTAAGCCCCTTCGGCACTTGGGGCCAAGCGATGCACGATAGAGGCGGAGGTGGACATGCCGTTATGACGGATCGCCTTGTAAAAGCCATCCGCCCGCTCTTCAAAATTTCCGATGGCATAGGAGGAGCGCAGGTATCCAGGCTGCTGCTTGCGTTTGGAAATCATATAATTCACAGCGGCAAAAGCTCCCTGCACGTTATTGATCAGTACGCAGTCCCTGGAAATGCCCTCAAAATAAGCGTCCAGTACCACCAATGGCAGCGGAAAGGCAGCAAAAGGTCCAAAGTCCTCCTCCCGCAGTTCCGTGCCCAGGAGAATCGCCCCCTTGGTATCGCCGCTCAGCAGGCCGCGCAGTTCGGAACGGCAGTTTTCCTGATGCAGATACTGAATATTCAGTTGATACCCAGCGGCCCGGGCCGCATTGACCACCCCGTCGGATAGGGAAGAAAAAAACTGCGTGTCGCCTACCACAGCGCCGTGACGGCGGTATATCAGAAATGCGATGCAGCCTTTTTTTGTTTCCTCGGTCAGCCTTTGTCGGCTGAAATCAAAGCCATATTCTTTAGCAGCCTTCAGCACCCGTTCACGGGTGCTTTCGCTTACGCCAGGTTTATTATTCAGCGCCATGGAAACCGCCGCTGTGGACAATCCCAGCTTCTGTGCCAATTCCTTCGCCGTTATGGACATGTC
Organism: Clostridia bacterium; assembly: GCA_017550745.1. Classification (GTDB taxonomy): domain Bacteria; phylum Bacillota; class Clostridia; order Christensenellales; family Aristaeellaceae; genus RUG563. The sequence continues at coordinate 4,567 of JAFZOG010000116.1, forward strand.
ATCAGCTCCCTTCATCAACAGTATAGTGAATTAAGTAAATTAAGTCAACGAATCGTCTTAACTTTAGTTGATGTTCAGTTCCGTCTTTTTTATAATACAGACAATCAATCTGATGATGAAAGGGGTTTTACCAATGCGTTCGCATATCAAGCTGGGCTTCGCTCCCACCCGTCGAGCCATTTTCAGCGCCCCGGCCGCTGTTGAATACCGGAAGCTGACCGCGAATCGCCTGAAGGAACTGAACATCGACTTTGTGGATATCGACGATATCAATGACGAAGGTTTGCTGTACGATGACGCGGGCCTGGAAAAGATCATCGAGAAATTCCAGCGGGAAAAGGTGGATGGGCTGTTTATTCCCCATGCTAATTTCGGCACGGAATACGAATGCGCACGGCTGGCGAAGGCCCTGAACGTGCCGGTGCTCCTGTGGGGCCCACGGGACGAGAGACCGGACGAAAATGGAATGCGGCTGCGGGACAGCCAATGCGGCCTGTTCGCCACCGGTAAGGTGCTGCGCCGCTTCCGGGTGCCCTTCACCTATATGAATAACTGCAACCTGACCGACCCGGAATTTGAACGGGGCGTCCGGGATTTCCTGGCCGTGTGCAACGTGGTGCGCACCTTCCGCCATACACGCATTTTGCAGATCGGCCCCCGGCCCTTCGATTTCTGGTCTACCATGTGCAACGAGGGCGAGTTGCTGGAGAAATTCAACATTCAGCTTGCCCCTATCCCGCTGCCCGAGCTGTACGCCGAAATGAAAAAATGGCGGGAAGAAAAGAACGAGGTTGCAAAAGTCGTTGCTTACTGCAAGGAAAACATGACCTGCAAGATCGAGGATGAATATCTGGCTAACGTGGCCGAGCTCAAGGTCGCCATGAAATCCCTGGCAGAAAAGTACGGCTGCAACGCTATCGCCATCCAGTGCTGGAACGCTTTGCAGGACGAAATCCACATCATGCCCTGCGCGGCCAACAGCCTGCTCAACGAAGAGGGCATCCCGGTGGTCTGCGAAACGGATATTCATGGGGCCATTTCCCAACTGATTGCCGAAGCGGCCTCCATGAACGAACGCCGCGTCATGTTCTCCGACTGGACGGTGCGCCATCCCGACAACGACAACGGCGAGCTGCTGCAGCACTGCGGCCCCTGGCCCATTTCCGTGGCCAGGGAAAAACCCACCATCTGCGTCCCCGTGGCATTCCCGGAGAACGGCGCGGTCAGCGCGGAAGCCAAACACGGCCCTATGAGCCTGGTACGCTTTGATGGTGACGAGGATGAATATTCCATCCTGCTGGGCCATGCCCGGGGCATCGATGGCCCCTGGACTCGCGGCACCTATGTGTGGGTGGAGGTCAACAACCTGAAACGGCTGGAAGCGAAGGTGGTGGAAGGCCCTTACATCCATCATGTGGCAGCTATTCACGGAGACGTGGTGCCGATTGTGTATGAAGCCTGCAAGTACATCGGCGTCAAGCCCGACCTGTACGACCCCATTGAGGACAAAGTGAAGGCCTATCTCCACGGTGAAGACGTCGTTTTTGATGAGGTGTGAAGCCATGAATGCATTAGAGGTAAAAGCTTATGATCTGCGGCAGGATGTGCTGGATATCATCGTATCCGGCGGAGGCGGTCACATCGGCGGCGATATGAGCAGCATGGAAATCATGCTGACCTTGTACAGCCGCATGAACGTATCCCCGGACAGGCAGGCTGATCCTGATCGTGACAGGTTCGTATTATCGAAAGGTCACTGTGTGGAAACGCTCTACGCCGTGCTGGCGGATCAGGGCTTTCTGGATATCAACGAGGTCAAAGAAAAATTCTCCAAGTTTGGCTCGGAATACATCGGCCATCCCCACAACACCCTGCCGGGCATCGAAATGAATTCCGGCTCCCTGGGCCACGGTTTGCCTGTATCGGTGGGCATGGCTATTGCCGGGAAAATGGACAAGCGGAATTATCGGGTGTACACTCTGATGGGCGACGGCGAATTGGCGGAGGGCTCCGTGTGGGAAGGAACCATGGCGGCGGGACATTACAAGCTGGATAACCTGTGCGCCGTCATTGACCGCAACCATTTGCAGATTTCCGGCAATACCGAGGACGTGATGAAGGACGGCGATCTGCACGGACGTTTCGCCGCTTTCGGCTGGCACGTGATCGACGTGACCGACGGCAACGACATCGACCAGCTGAACGCCGCCTTGGACGAAGCGGAGCAGACCAAGGGACAGCCCACTGTCATCATTGCCAATACGGTAAAGGGCAAGGGCTCGACTCTGATGGAAAATAAAGCGTCCTGGCATCATCATCTGCCCAATGCCGAGGAATATGAAGCCATCAGCAAAGAACTCAAGGAACGGAAGGAGTCGCTGCTGCATGAATAAGATCGCCAACCGCGCTGTGATGTGCGAAGTATTAAAGGAAGCCGCCGCAAAGGATAAAGACGTGGTCGTCCTGTGCAGCGACAGCCGGGGCAGCGCGTCCCTTGCTTCCTTTGCCGATACCTATCCGGAGCAGTTTGTGGAAGTGGGCATCGCCGAGCAGAACCTGGTTTCCATTGCTGCGGGCCTGGCTTCCTGCGGCAAGAAAGCCTATGCCGCCTCACCTGCGTCCTTTATTTCCACCCGCTCCTATGAGCAGTGCAAGGTGGACTGCGCCTATTCCAATACCAATGTGAAGCTCATCGGCATTTCCGGCGGCGTCAGCTACGGGGCGCTGGGCATGACCCATCACTCCGCCCAGGATATCGCCGCCATGAGCGCCATTCCCGGCATGCGGGTGTATCTGCCCTCTGACCGGCACCAGACCCGCAAGCTGTTTGAAGCGCTCTTGCAGGACAATCAGACCGCCTATATCCGTCTGGGCCGCAATCCCGTTGAAGATGTATATGAGGAAAACAATGTTCCTTTTGAAATGAACAAGGCCACCGTGCTGTCCGAGGGCACGGATGTGCTGCTGGTGGCCTGCGGCGAAATGGTGAAACCCATTCAGGACGCGGCCAAGCGACTGAATGAGCAGGGCATTTCCACCGGTGCGCTGGATATGTACTGCGTGAAGCCTTTGGACAAGGAAGGGCTGCTGAACGCCGCCAAGGGCAAAAAGCTGATCGTCACCGCCGAGGAGCATGCGCCTTTTGGCGGCCTGGGTTCCATGGTGGCCCAGGTGATCAGCGCCAACGATCCCAAGCAAGTCATTAACCTGGCCCTGCCGGACGCTCCCGTCATTACCGGCACCAGCCCGGAGGTATTTGCCTATTACGGGCTGACGGGCGAAGGCATTGCGAAAACCGTTGCGGAGGCGCTGAAATGAGCCGCTGCGTTCTTTCCATTGATCAGAGCACCCAGGGCACCAAGGCGCTGTTATTTGACGAAACGGGCCACCTGCTCCATCGCCGGGACGTAGCCCACGAGCAGATCATCAACGACAAGGGCTGGGTGAGCCATGACCCGGAGGAAATCTTACGCAATACCATCGAAGCGGCCCGGCAGGTCATTGCGGCCGCCGGAATCGACGCTGCGGACATTGCGGCTCTGGGTATTTCCAACCAGCGGGAAACCTCCGTCTGCTGGGACAAGGCCACAGGCAAGTCCCTCTGCCCTGCCATCGTGTGGCAATGCGGGCGGGCCGTGGAGGTTTGCAAGCACGTGGAGGAAGCTGGCTGGGGCGAGCAAGTTAAGGAACGCACAGGCATCCCGATCTCGCCTTTCTTCCCAGCCTCCAAATTTGCCTGGATGTTGGAAAACGTTCCGGGAGCCAGCGAGAAAGCAACGCGTCATGCACTGTGTTTCGGCACAATCGACAGCTGGCTGATCTATTGCCTGACGGGCGGGAAAAGTTACAAAACCGATTATTCCAACGCCTCCCGTACCCAGCTGTTCAACCTTCACACGCTGACCTGGGACGCGGAAATCTGCGCGGCGTTCGGCCTGAACGCCGCCGATCTGCCCGAGGTGCGCGCATCGGACGATTGCTTCGGTATGACAGATCTTTGCGGCCTGCTGCCCCACGAAATTCCTATTCATGCCGTGCTGGGCGATTCCCATGCTGCGCTGTTCGGCCAGGGCTGCCTGGAAAGCGGCATGACCAAGGCCACCTACGGCACCGGCTCCTCCATCATGATGAACATCGGCCCGGAGTATGCCGCATCGAAAAACGGCCTGGTCACCAGTCTGGCCTGGAAGTACCAAGGCCAGGTGAGCTATGTGATGGAGGGCAATCTCAACTATACCGGCGCGGTGATTCGCTGGCTGGAAAAGGATCTGGGACTGGTAGCTTCCGCTGCCGAAACACAGGCTCTGGCCGAAAGCGCCCATCCGGACGATACGACCTATTTGGTGCCCGCCTTTACGGGGCTTGGCGCGCCCTATTGGGATAACGATGCCCGGGCGCTGATCTGCGGCATCAGCCGCTTGACAGGCAAAGCCGAACTGGCTCGGACGGGCCTGGACTGCATCGCTTACCAGATCACGGACATCGTGCGGGCTATGGAGCAGGATACTGGTCGGAAACTGAGCGAGCTGCGGGTGGACGGCGGACCCACCCGGAACGCTTATCTGATGCAATTCCAAAGCGATCTGCTGGATGCGACGGTGCTGATCCCCTCCAGCGAGGAGCTTTCCGGCATTGGCGCGGCCTACATGGCAGGACTGAGCACAGGGGTCTACGGGGAAAGCGTGTTCTCCGCCCTGTCCCGCAGTGAATTCCAGTCCAAGATGGACGCCGCGCAGCGGGAACGAAAATACGACGGCTGGAAAGACGCTGTTCGATTGGCGACAACGCATGATTCAAAACGATAAGGAGATGTTCATGATGAAGCAGTATGAAACCTTCGAACTCAGCTGGCAGGGGCCGGTGCTGACGGAAGATTACGCCGCAATCGACCTGGAGGCCGTGTTCACCCAGGGAGAGACCGGGGTGAAAGTCAAGGGCTTTTATGACGGTGATGGCGTGTATAAGGTGCGCTTTCTGCCCATGGAAGCGGGCGCGTGGCAATGGACGGTGCGCGGGCTGATCACCGACGCGGGCGAAGCGGAATGTGCGCCTGCAGAAAGCCATGGCCCTGTGTACGCGAAAGGCACAGCCTTCCAGTATGCAGACGGAACGCCCTTTCACCCCTTCGGCACCACGGTATACGCCCTGGCGCACCAGGATGACGCGCTGATCGAGCAGACCATGCAGACCCTGGCCGGCGCGCCCTTCAATAAGATCCGCATGTGCGTATTCCCCAAGCACTACGATTTCAACCACAACGACCCCACCTACTACGCCTTTGAGAAGGATGCCCATGGCGAATGGGACCCCACTCGCCCCTGCATTCCCTTCTGGCATGCGCTAGAAAAGCATATCGCGCGGCTGGACGGCATGGGGATTCAGGTGGATCTGATCCTGTTCCATCCCTACGATCGCTGGGGCTTTAACGGCATGGGCGCGGAAAAAGATAAAACGTATCTGGATTATCTGCTGCGCCGCCTGTCCGCCTGTCCCAACGTGTGGTGGAGCCTGGCCAACGAATACGAGCTGTGCAAGCGGACAGAGGAAGAATGGTTCGCCGTCGAGGGCTTCATCGCGGAAAACGACCCATACCATCACCTGCTGTCCTGCCACAATATCTTTAAGCTTTGGGATGCAACACGCCCACTTACTACCCATGCCTCCATCCAGGGCAAAAACCTGTTCCGCCTGCCCGAATGGATCAAGCAATATCAAAAGCCCGTCATGATTGACGAATGCTGCTACGAAGGCAATCTGGAGCATTTCTGGGGCAGCATCACGGGAAAGGAAATGGTGCGGCGCTTCTGGCAAACGGTGTCCACCGGCGCATACTGCACCCATGGCGAAACCTTCTATTCTGACGATGAGGTGCTCTGGTGGGCTCGGGGCGGCAAACTCAAGGGCGAAAGCGCTCCGCGCATCGCCTTCTGCCGTCAGGTGATCGAAGGTCTGCCGGGTCATCTGGAGCCCGATAACGGCTGGCTGTCGCAACTCGCCACCCTAGCTCAGCTGTCTCCAGAGGAACAGGAAAAGATGATCGCCCGCGCGCCGGAAATGGCGCAGTTCATGATCCGCGCCTTCCTGAACGGCGGCCAAAACGCTATCGACCAGAGCCGCATCGAATTCGGCTGGTTCGGCCATATTGGCGAAGACGTATTCCTGCACTATCATGACACCCGCCCCACCGCCCGGGATACCCTGAAGCTGCCCGAGGGCAAAACCTACCGCGTGGAGGTGCTGGATACCTGGAACATGACCCGGGAAACCGTGGCCCAGGGCGTCAGCGGCGAATACGTGGTGCAGCTTCCCGGCCGGGAATACATGGCCGTGCTGGCGACTGTGGAAAAGTAAGCAAAAAACAAAGCGTTTTATCGCATCATTAAAGCGCACTTTTCATCCTCTGTCTGACGATGAAAAGTGCGCCTTTTATTCATTACAGCGGAAAGATCACTCGTTCAAGGAAGCGATCAGGCCCTTTAACTGCTCCGGCGTCAGGCGGCCATAGCTCACCAGGGCCCCCAGGGGGATGCCCATCATCATGCCCTGCATCATCCGTTCGCTGCCCTCACCCATGGAATCGCTTTGATCCACGTGGGCCATGGCGGAGGAACCCATCATGCCGCCGATGATCGCTTTGCCCTTGGGATGCTTGAGCAATTGGCCGATGGTGGTGGTTTCGGTCACGGTGAAGGAAAGCAGGGTGGTGCCCTCCACCTGAACAGCGCGGCTCGCACGGATATCCCGGCTGCTTTCGCCGATTTCGATCACAAATTCTCCGCTTTCCACATAGAAATCATGACACTTGGTCTCCCAGTAGGCAAAGGCCCGTTTATCCAGGGTGAAGGTGACCGTTTTGCATTCGCCGGGCTGCAGATCGACCTTCGCAAAGTCCCGCAGCTCCCGCACGGGACGGCGCGCCGTGCTTTCCCTGTCGCGCACATACAGCTGTACGGCGGCCTTGCCGGGACATGCACCCGTGTTCGTTACGTCCACGGTGACGGTCAGCGTTTCCTGATCGGTCAGGCTTTCCTTGTCTACCTGCAGGTTGCTATAATCAAAATGCGTATAGCTCAGGCCGTGTCCAAAGCAGAAGTTTACAGGCATTTCTTTTTTATCATAATACCGATAGCCCACATAAATGCCCTCGGCGTAGGTGACGACTCCCTCCTCGCCGGGGAAATTGAGATAAGAGGGATTATCCTGCACGCGGATGGGCCAGGTTTCGGCCAGATGGCCGCTGGGGTTCACATGACCGTACAAAAGATCGACAGTGGCCGCGCCCACCTGTTCGCCGCCCAGGTACACGCACAGCACGGCGGGCGCCTGGGAAAGCCAGGGCAATTCCATGGGTGAGCCGCCATGGAGTACGACCACGGTATGAGGATTCGCGGCAGTCACGGCGGTGATCAGCTCGTTCTGGTTATCCGGCAGACGCATGTGCTCCCGATCCGCGCCTTCGGTCTCGAAGGCTTCGGGAAGGCCCGCAAAGATCACGGCCACATCGCATTTCTTCGCGGCTTCAACGGCCTCGGTCAGCAAAGCAGGATCGGTGGTCTCGCTGTGGGCGTCGTAGGCCCGAGCGTAGAGAACGGAATCGCCTGCGATTTCCAGTGCGCCCACGGCGTGGGGCACGTTGATGTGGCTGGAGCCTGCTCCCTGATACCGGGGTTTTTCAGCAAATTCGCCGATGAACGCCACGGACTGATTTTCTTTCAGCGGTAAAATACCCTCGTTCTTCATCAGCACGGCACATTCTCCCGCCAAACGGCGAGCCAGCTTTCGACATTCCGTTCGGTCGATTTCTGCGTCGGGCTGGCGCTGTTCCATGGAATCCCGCACAAAGGTCAGGATCCGCAGCACGGCCTTGTCCAGATCGGCTTCCGCCAGCGTTCCCGCCTGCACGGCCTGTACGATTTCTTCACCGGTAGCATTCGGCCCGCCGGGCATTTCCAGATCCAGTCCCGCCGCAATTCCTTTGGCCCGATCCTTAACCGCGCCCCAATCGGTGACCACAAAGGCGTCAGAGCCCCAATCGTCCCGCAGGATATCGCTGAGCAGCAGCTTGTTCTCGGCACAGAAGGTGCCGTTGACGGCGTTGTAGGCGCACATCAGGCTGCGGGTCTTGCCCTTTTTCACCACCGTCTCAAAGGCGGAAAGATAGATTTCCCGCAGCGTGCGCTCATCCAGATTGGAGGAGCCGCTCATGCGCAGGGTTTCCTGGTCGTTGCATGCAAAGTGCTTGGCGCAGGCGGCAATGCCCTTACTTTGCAGGGCCTGCACATAGGCGGCAGCCATTTCACCCGCCAGGCAGGGATCCTCGGAAAAGTATTCAAAATTCCGGCCGCATAGCGGGCTGCGCTTGATGTTCAGCCCCGGCCCCAGCAGCATGGCCACATTCTCCGCCTGGCATTCTTGACCCAGGGCTTCCCCAAGTTCAGTCATTACCTGGCGGTCAAAGGAAGACGCCAGCGCCGCGGCGGAGGGATAGCATACCGTTTCGATGCTCTTGTTGATGCCCAGGTGATCGCCCTCGCCCTCCTGCTTGCGCAGTCCGTGAGGGCCGTCGCACATCATCACGGAGGGTACTTGCAGCCGCTCAACGGCCTTGGTGCGCCAGAAATCCCGACCGGAGCAAAAAGCGGCCTTTTCCTCCAGCGTCATTTGCTTCAACACTTCCTGTGGATTCATAGGGCAGTCATCCTTTCTTTTTACCATTTCGGTTCCTCCTTCAGTTCTTTTTGGAAATCCTTGTAGCAGAAAACCAACGCGGCCACGGCGGAAATCACCGTGGTGACGGTGCCGGAGAAAATAATCCCATACATGCTGAACAGCCAATTCATCACAAACAGCATGGGAATATATACCAGGCCCTTTTCCAGCAGAGACACGATGACAGCCTGTTTGGATTTGCCCGCTGCCTGGAGATAGGTGGTGCACATCTGATAAAAGCCGTAGAAGGGGCCGATCACGATGGAAGCCAGCAGGCACACCCGGCCGATCACCAGTACATCCGGGTTATCCAGGAAGGCGTTGAGCAGCTGATCCCGGAAGATCAGGCACAGTGCGGACAGCACCGTACCCGCGCAGACCGCCAGGGCGCAGGTTTTCCATAAAATTTCCGTCAGCCGCTTTTTGTTTTTCGCGCTGTAGTTAAAGGAAATAGCAGGCTGCATGCCCATACACACGCCCATTACCGTCATGGAAACCATTTGCCCGATGCGCCCGGCCACGCTTTGACCAGCCACGGCGATGGAGCCGTACTGCATCATCAAATTGTTGGCAATGGTGCCGGCCACGCTGCCCAGCACCGTGGAGCAGCTCATGGGCAGGCCCAGGCTGAGCACCGTACCCACAATATCCTTTTTCAGGGAAATATCTTTGGGAGAAACGGAGTAAATTTTCCCCTTGGTGCGGAGGAAGTAAACATAATAGATCAAGCTGACTACATTGGCTACCACGGTGGCCACCGCCGCGCCGCTGACGCCCATGCCGAAGGTGGTAATGAGCAAGGGATCCAGGGCGATGTTCAGCACCGTGCCCAGCATGTTGCCGATCATGGAATCGGTGGTGGAGCCGTCCGCTCGGATCAGGGCGGGCACCACGTTGGTGAGCATGATCACCGGCGCGCCGATGGCAATCACGCGCAGGTATTCGGCGGTAAAGCCCTGGGTATCCGCGTCAGCACCCAGCATCCTGCATACGGGCTCCAGCAGCGGCAGCACCACCCCGGCGAAGATAAGGCCAACCAGAATGGCACCCCATACGGCAAAAGCGCTGATTTTCTTGATTTTGCTGTAATCCCCCTTGCCCAGGGCCAGGGAAATGGCAGTACAGCCGCCGTTGCCCAGCAGTACGCCCAGGCCGGACAGGATGGAAAACATGGGCGAGGCCAGCGTGACCGCTGCCACCTTGTTGGCGTCGCCGGTTTGGCCAATAAAGAACACGTCGGCCATGTGATAGATCACCATGACCAGCATAATCAGAATGGCGGGCACGCACAGTTTTCCCGCCAGCGTCCAAAAGCCGCCGGAGCGGAGCATTTCCTCATTGGCCGTTGCGCTGGACGAAGTCCTCTTCTGCATCGAACATTCCTCCTTAGAATACAGGCGTTTTCTTTATACTGACTGTATTGTACCGGACGAAGCCCGCCACTGTCTTTTTCATATCCGATACATTTTTTCACAAATCCGACATCCGCCGCCCCGACGGGGAAACGATGTCGGTTTTCTGTCATTTCGGGTCGGAAATGGGAAAGAATAATCCGTTTTCTCCTGCTACAATATGTTCAGAAACCGCAGAAAGGAGGAACACTATGCAAATTTTCAACCCGGACAGCAAGTTTTCCCAGTTCATGTACACCCTGCTGGATTATGTGAAGCTGGGCCTGACCTTCCTGCTCTTCTCCATTCCGGGCTTCACCGCCGGGGCGGCGGCCGCCGCCGTGATGACGGTGGGGATGCGTATCGAGCGCAAGGAAGCGCCCGCCATCTTCCGTTCCTTCTGGCAGGCGTTCAAGGATAATTTTCGTCAGGGCACGGCGCTGACGCTGATCTTTATGGCGGTGTTCGGCTTTTTAGCGGCGGACTGGTATATCCTGATGCAGATGGAAAGCACATCGCTGATCCGTGTGCTCTGCGCGGTGATTTTCGTGCTGGCGCTGCTGGCCGCCTGCCTGGCCCTGTGGGTATTTCCCACCTTGGCCCGCTTCATTCTCACCAACCGCCAGATCATTCACAACGCCATGATCCATATGCTCTCCCGCTTTCCCCGGACGCTGGTGGCCCTGGCTGCGGCGGTGGGCGGCTTCGTTCTGGCGGCGATGTTTCCCCAGGTGCTGCCCGTGATCACGTTCTTTGTGCCAGCTTTCGTGGTGTGGTACATGAGCCGCATGTGCGTGAAAAAATTCCGCAAGTATGACGGATCTCAGGAGGAAGAATCGGAGCAGGAGCAGGAAATGCCTGCGGAGGAAAATCATGAACACGGCCTTTTGCTGAATTAACCAATTTAGATGAAAACCGTAATAAAGGAGGAACAGGAAATGGCCAAGACCATCTATGACCCCAAACAAGACCCCCGCTTTCAGCATCCCGTGATCGACCGGGACGAATGGCAGGAACGTTACCTGCCCAACGGGGAAACCATCCCATTCCGCTTGATTCACGGCTATTTTGAGGGAACGGACGTAAAATTCCTTTTCTGCTTTCCGCCTGCCGATCGGTATGAGAACCGTTTCCATCATTATCTTTCTCCTTTCCCCGGCCCGGACGAGGAAATGGCATCCCTGGGCCATACGTTCGTGGGAGACAGCATCGGTTTCGCTCTGCGCTGCGGCGCATACTTTATTGAAACCAATATGGGATCCCATTCCCAATTCGGCGGAAACCGGGACGACCATCTGACCTGGCAGTCCTCCGCTGCAGCGGCGGAATTCAGCCGGGAAAAGGCTATGGAAATCTACGAGACCGATCAGCGGCCTTACGGCTATGTGTACGGCGGCAGCGGCGGCGGGTATAAATCCATGGCCTGCATCGAAAACACCCGGGCATGGGATGGGGCTGTTCCCTTTGTGATCGGCTCTCCCGTGTCCCTGCCCAATACCATCACCATGCATGTGCAGGGCCAGCGGGTGCTGCGCAACGCTTTCGGCAAAATTCTGGACGCTCTGGACGCGGGCGGCAGCGGCGATCCATACAAAGATTTGACTCCCGACGAGGCGCAGATGCTGGAGGAGCTGACGAAGATGGGCTTCCCGCCTTTGGGCTGGTATCTGGAGGCAAAGGGCATCATCGACCCCGGCTCTCTGCCCGTGCTGATGCCCGGCATCAAGGGCATGGATCCTGCCTACTTTACCGATTTCTGGACCAAGCCTGGCTATGCGGGAGCCGACCCCAACAGCTCCTCCTCCAAAGATCGAATCGTGTTCCGCACGAAAGTGAAGGCTGTGCAGCAGCCGGGAAAAGCCCAGGAGCGCGCCGTTGAGGACGGACAAAACGGTGTGGACGACGCCTGGAAAAAGCAGCTGGTCAGCGGCAACGGCGCGTATCTGGAATTGGAAGAATTGCCCCAAGGGGATAACCTGTACCTGGAGGGCCTCTCCATGATCTTCCAGGATGGCGAAGCCAAAGGCGCGACCCTGCTGATGGGCAAAATGATGCGGTTTACGCAAATACATTGTGCTATGTAGCAGGGCAAATGCTCTTTGGCTTCATACTCAATGCGCTGGGCGGGTATGTAATCAGCCGCAAAACAAAGCTGGGCCCGGCCCTGACGCTGATTCTGGTGTTTACCATGATGTTCTCCGGCGGCACTGTGCCTACCTACATGACCGTTCGCAGCTTGGGCATGACCGGCACCCGATGGGCATTAATCATTCCCGGCTGCACCAACGCCATGTTCGTGATGCTGGCCGTGCGCGCCTTTGCCAGCGTGCCGGAAGCTACTGTGGAAGCTGCAAAGCTGGATGGAGCTGGACACTTTACGATCATGCTCCGTGTGATGCTGCCCCAGTGTATGGGCCTGATATCTGTTGCGCTGATCAATACGGGTATTCTGGCCTGGAACGCCTGGTTTGAAGCATCCATCTATGTGACCATGCAGCAAAATCTGTGGCCTCTGCAACTGTGGGTGCGGCAGATTTCCGCTGAAAGCACCGACTTTCTGAATTATGCCAATCCTGATTATGCCCGTTATCTGATTCAGTATGTCGTCATCGTGATTGCCACCCTGCCTGTCCTGATTGCCTTCCCCTTCTTCCAGAAAAAGCTGGAGCAGGGCATGATGGCGGGTGCGGTGAAGGAATAATCAAAACCAACAAACAAAGGAGGATCTTCATCATGAAACGCATCGTATCTCTGGTAGTTGCCCTGGTGCTGTCTCTTGCCACCCTGTCCATTGCTCTGGCCGAGCCTGCTGACATCGCCAACCAATACTATGCCTACTCCTTCTATGAGGAAGGCTATGGTGACTTTAGCTTCTTCTTCCATTTCTATGAGGCTGATCCCGTGCTGGGAGCCGTGTTCTATGCCGGCATGCTCAACAACAACATGAATTTCGCGGGCCTGTATACGGTGGAGGAAAAGCCGTATGATTACGCCTGCTATCCCGACCGTGAGACCGCCACGCTGGGAGAGGATGAACGGGTGCTGACCGAAGGAACCGCACCTTATACCATCCACTTCCTGAATTGGAACGGTGAAGAATTCGACACCTGCGGCTGGGATGGCAGCACGCTCTATAACGACTGCAAAAAGATCACCGGCCCTGGTTCTGGCCCGATGTTCTATCATCTGACGGAAGCGGACGGCGAATTCAAGGATCTGTTTGCTGCGGAAGCCGGCATGCCTTACCTGGACTTCGTGGCGGTGGATGATTCCACCTGCACTGTGAGCCTGTGCCACAATGGAACCTATACCGATATGATGGTTTACTATGTGGATGGCAACTGGCAGATGACCTATGATGAAAATGGCAATGCCGTGTATGCCTTCACGCCCTTTGACGATTCCGAAGATCCCGCTACGCTGACCGTAGCGCCCGATCAGCGCACTGCCGTATATACCAATGCGGATGGCGAAACAACGGATATGGTCAATATGGCCGCTCCTGCTGCGGAAGTTGTCTTCCAGGGCGAAGGCACCTTCCATGTAGCCGCATACAATGTGGACTCCGAAATCCTGCTGACGATGTATGACGATGACACCTGTGAATTGACCGCCTCTGTGTTCGGCAACAGCGCTGTAATTGATCAGGGCACCTACGCCATGGACGAAGCCCACACCTTCTCCTTCACCTTTGAAAAAGCCGGAAGTCAAAAGGCAATCCTGTCCATGACCAATACGGGCGACACGGCCATCATTCTGAACTATGCCAATGCGGAAACGGATTTGGGCGATATGAAGGTAAGCCTGGTGATCAAGCAGGTGGCCGAAAAAGCGCCGGACGCTGAAAAACTGTTCTCCTTCAAAGGAACCTATACCACCCTTGATGTATACGCGGACAGCACCTATATGTTTGCCTATGATAAGGTTGGCCTGACTGAAAAGGGCACCTGGAGCTTTGAAAATGATCTGTTTTCTATCACGCAGAGCAATGACAATGTGATTACCGCTGCCGTGGATGAGGCCAAAACCCTGACGCTGAACTATGTCGCCGTATCCAGCGATCAGCTGAAGGATACCTTCACCTGCAGTGCCGATGTGTGGGAGCCCGCTCTGGGAAAATAAGCTGCGGCCTTTTCCGTTCATTCCCCGCCGATCCCCCTCGGGGGATCGGTTTTTTCACGATGGCGGCGCAAGCACCGATTGGCCGGGATTGATTTGCTGAAAAAAGGATGATCGGCTGCTTTGGCGAATATGTCTGTTTGTCAGGGAGGAGAAATGATGATATGCGAATCCTGAATACGGAATTTGGACGAATCCAGATCAAGGATATTCCGATGCCGGAGGGCATTGTGCCACAGAATGCTATTTATCTGACTTCGGGCCGTCTGGCCATCAATTATTCCTTCCCCGGAGAAGAAAAAGACCGGGTGCACATTGCCACGCTCAATGACGACGGCACCGGCTTTCGTGAAATCTTTAACGGCCTTGCGCCTATGAACCCGAAAGCCAACGGTTTTCGCTTCATGCCCTTCCCGGATAACAAGCGGGCGCTGATTGGGGATTATGTGTTGGAAACGGAGCCTGATTTGGATACCGTCAATCCTACTCAATCCCGCATGGTGCCCATCCGCTATCCGGACGAAATCACTTCCCTTCCGAATTTGTGGATGGTCTGGTCGGAAATCATCGTCCATCCCGACAACGAGCATATGGGCTTCAATGCCCTGGGCGCTGGCGCGGGTGTTTATGTGGCCAAGCTCCGCCGAACGGAAACGGAATATGTGCTGGACGATGTGCAGACCATCAGCATTACGGAAGAACGCCCCGACCCCGATCATCCTGGCTGTATCCTGTCAGAGCCCGTTCGCGGCGGAGAAATCAAGCAGTTCGTGAACGGCGGGCGTGCCGTGTCCATGGCCGGTCATGGACGCGGGGCAGGCGGCAGCATCTATCAGGCGCTGGACAGCCGGGAGGTTCGGGAAATCACCCAGACCCCCGGTTATGACGAAACCACCATTTTTTCTCCGGATAATCGCCTGGGCATTACCATGAGTACCCGCTTCTCCCCGAAAACCAATTCCGCCTTTCTTGGGCTGATTCCCCGCCGGGGCAATTTGGGCACAAAAGCCCTACTGACCAACCTGATATACATGTACGGTGTGGCAGGCGTTCGCCAGGGGCTGGAAGGCAATATCGGCCCCGCGCTGATCGACATCGAAAGAAGCCAAAAAGAGCCCAATTACCTGGGAGTGAATCTGTCTGATCCCGCTGGAGAATGGGCCTACTACTCTCCCATGAGCTGGCATCCTTCCGGAAGAAAGGTGATGTGGAACGAAGGACAGAAGCGGAACATCGGCCATGGCCGCCGGGTGATGGTAGCCGAACTGCTGGATCACACCCCCGCCGCCCCGATACCCGCCTGCCCGCTGCCCGAAATTCCCTATGCCAAACCCGGCGTCGATCCAGCAGGCAATATGATGAAAATTGCAAAGAATGAAAGGATCGCCGGGCGGTTCAGCGGTGCGGTCACAACGACTGTTGGCGCGGACGGAAAGCGAAAAACCGTCTATGCTTATTTCAGCGATGACGGAAAGAGCTTCCTGGACGGCTGGGAAACTGCCATCAGCCCTGGCATGATGACCCCCGGCGATTCAGTATATGAGGCAAAAATGACACTGACCGGCAAGCATACCGGCGTCATGAATTGCCGTGTAGTATTTCGTATGAGCGCAGATGGGAGCGTTCGCATAACAGAGGAAAGCGATGGTTTTGTTCGATACGATAAAGAAACCATTCAAATTTCAGATATTCTTTGATTAAAATTGGAGGTACTGTATGAATACTGCTTTTCAATTGGTTGTCCCAGCCGACCAGACCCGTCTTCCGGGGATGAAAACCCTGATGGCGGATCGCAGCCAAGCGCATAAAGTCAATTACTCAACTTTCCCATAACGAAACGCACGAGAAAGAGAGAGACGATATCTGAAAGAATAACCCCAAAATAAAACAGTTGACAAGAAAAAGGGCATCAAACTCTGGTATAATAAGGTTGCCTACACCAAATCCACCGAGAGGAGATGCCCACAACCATGTTACACCAGAACGGAGAGAAAAGCAAGCAGGAAAAAGAAGGTCAGCAGCGGTTCATGGGAGCGATGAAGACGCTGGGGATCGCGGCGCTGCTATGGCAGAACAGCATCCGAAAGGAAAGCAGGAAGTGCGGCAAAGAAAAGGACGGCAGCAGACGCAGCGCATATGAATTGTTCAAAACACTGTTGCTGCTGGTGTTTCAGGGAGAGAATCTGTATCGGTTCCTGTCGTCGGACAAGGGCGAAACGACCTGTTCAAAGAACAGCTATTACCGGTTTCTGGAGGATTGTCACGCCAACTGGAACCGGTTCGTTATGCTGTTGGCTGTACGGGTGATCACCTATTTTTCAGGGCTGACCCGGCGGGAACGAGTAAAGATGCTGGTACTGGACGATTCGGTCATATCCCGTGAGCGGAGCAAGAAGACTGAACTGCTGTCCCATGTATACGACCATGTACGGGGAAAGACGGTAAAGGGCTTCAATCTGCTGGCACTGGGATGGACGGATGCTTTCAGCTTTGTGCCGGTAGGCTTTCGCATGCTGGCGTCAGCCAACCAGGAAAAGCGGCTGAATGAAGCGAACGAAACCATTGACAAGCGCACCAACGGCGGCCGACGGCGGAAGGAAGCGGTTCTGCATAAGCCCGACGCCGCCATCTCCCTGATTCGGGAAGCGCTGAACGCTGGAATCACGGCGCAGTATGTCCTCATGGACACTTGGTTCACCAACGAGCCTTTTATCAAGCGGGTGACGGAGGAAGGCTTGCATGTGATCGGGATGCTGAAGGATAACAGGCAGAAATATCGGTACAATGGGAAATCCCTGGGACTGAAAGACTTGTCAAAATACGTTCATTTCGATGGCTTCAGCGGCGTCTTTGGTTCAGTTCCGGTCAAAACGGAGAAACAACGGATTCCTGTGAAGCTGGTATTCGTCCGGAACAGGAACAAGCGAAATGAGTATATCGTCATTCTTTCCACAGACACCGATCTGTCCGACGCGGAAATCGTGCGTCTGTACGGCAATCGCTGGTCTATCGAATGCTGCTTCAAGGTCTGCAAATCCCTGCTCAAATTGGGCAAGGAATTCCACGGCGTCAGCTATGACCTGACTGTCAGCAGCACGGCCCTGGTCTTTACCCGTTATATCCTGCTGGAGTGGATACGCCGTCAGGAAAACGATGGGCGCA
>JAFZOG010000117.1 GCA_017550745.1 Clostridia bacterium
CGCGGAAGCGCGGGTTTCGGGCGGCAATCCAAGGATTGCCCGTCCTCAGCCTCGCTTCGCTCGGCGCTGCTCCGGTCAACGTAGCGCTGCTACGCCTCCCTTCGTTCAGCTGAACCAGGTCGAAAAATCCATCCGAAATCTGTTAAGTTTTTAGAACGCGAATAGTATAACAATCCACAGGGGCCCCGCCGGCTGGCCCATACGTTCTTACAGAAAATCAGGCCCTGTCTGCCGAAACGGACAAGGCCTGAGCTTTTTGCATTCTGATACTTTCTCGAAAAAAACAATCTGGGCTTGGGTACGGATATTGCGGTCGCGGAGTAATTTTTATGTTCCTTACCGGGGGAGGGAGAGGGAATCAAGGTTTTTATAGAGTCTCCTGATTATTGTTATCTTATCATCAGGAGGCAAAAGCCCTTACTGAATGCTGATATAAGTGATCGCCATAAAGAAAGCAATCAACAGGCAGAGCATAGGCAGCATAGCTTTTCTTTCCGTCACCAACAAAGCCGCGAATTCCCTGATAAAGGCATTAGGCCAGAAATACCATTTCGTTTTACTGCCCATTCCCTGAGCATCCAGCCCTGCTTTTTTCGCCAGCATACCGCTGCGGAACACGTGATAATTGGTTGTGGAAAAGGCGACGTTCGCCCCGGGCTTTTTCCTGTCGATGATCGCTTTGGAGAATTCCATGTTTTCCAGCGTGCTGACGGATCGCTCCTCAACCAGCATATGCTCCGGAGGGACGCCTTTTGCGGCCAGATAATCGGCGATGCATTGCCCTTCTGAAATACATTCATCCGGCCCTTGGCCTCCGGATGGAATGAAAATGACTTCTTTGCCTGTTTTTTCCCGCTGTTTCTTCGCAAAAGCAAGCGCCCGGTCGATGCGGCCGCGAAGCAAGGGCAGGGGCTTGCCGTCCTCTCCGATTTTGCAGCCGTGGATGATCACGAAATCCCGATCATATTCCGGTTCCCGTTTGGCGGCGATCACACCGCAAAGCATCGTGCCCAGCAGCATGGCTTCCATAAATACAAAACAGGAAGTGACCCCGCTGGTCAGAAGGGCGTGAAGCCGGTATTCCTCATATGAGCCAGAGGTAAAAGATTCATCTACTGCAACGGTAATGGCGAATCCGACAATGACCAGGAACGCCGCTGCGGCAGCCAGCAAATTGGCGGGACGCAGCCCTTCATGACGGACCAGGGAAAGATTGCTGATGATCAATCCCAGGCAAATACAAAACAGTACCGGCGCGGTGAGGTACATAAATTCGTGGCCGGAACAAGAAAAAAAGGAAAGGATAGCATTGACTGTGCCTTGCGGGTCATTGCGCCACCAATCCCGCGATACATACAGAAATAAAAAGGTCATCACAAACGCATATATCGCCATCCCGCCTGTAAAAGCTGTGCGGTAAGAATAGAAATCATGCTTCATACGCCAATAAAAGTGCATCGCCACGATCAGCGTCAGCAAAAGCAGCATGACGGCTGTTAGCATCAGTATCCCTTGGCAGCCGGTAAAATTGAGCGTGCCGTCTTCTATGGCGAAATGCATCGGACCTGTCCGGAAGGTTAGCATCTGCTCTGCTTCTTCCCGTTGGCGCCAATGTACAGTCACATTTGTTCGTCCGGGCAGTTTGCCCTTCACCGTGACTTTCAGCCGGCCATTCGGCGCGGTTTCCATGCCTTCAAGTTCAATGGGACTGCCTTCAATTTGAATATCAGGCTGGCCTTCAATGCCTGGAGGAACATCGAGAAATACACTCAGCCTCCCTGCTGAATGAGCGGCCGCAATCCCGCAGGCAATGATATAAATCAATACAATTACAAGCATCCACCGGAATGGCCGCCGTACTTGAAACGATAATAGCGGTTTTTGCTTTTTTAAATCAGCCAGCATTCTGCCACCTCCCGCTGTCTTGCCGGCGTATCAGCCGCATTTCTTCCGACCGTGGAGCGATACTATTATACTGTAAAAAAGCAGGACGGGCAAGGCCCTGCCCCTCGAGCCATCTTTTTCTTTGACAAACAGGAGCGAGGCAAGTATAATGGTCATGATTGGACGAATAGCCTGAAATTCAGGCAGAACAAAGGATTGCGGCAAACAGTATGAAAAGAATCGTATGTTTATTTCCCGGCATCGGCTACACCTGCGACAAACCGCTGCTGTACTATAGCTGGAAGCTGCTGAAAGGAATGGGCTGGGAGGTCGTACGTGTTTCATATACCGGTTTCCCATCGGGCGTAAAAGGTAATCCTGAAAAGATGCGTCAGGCCGGGCAAATGGCGCTGGAGCAGGCAGAGGAGATTCTGAAAGGGATCGATTGGAGCGAATATACAGACATCCTTTTGATCGGAAAAAGCGTGGGGACCGTTGTATGCGCGGCATATGCCCGGCGTCATCACATTCCATGCCGCCATGTTTTCTTTACTCCGATTGAGGATACCTTCCGGTTTGTCAGCAATCCCGCCATTGTGTTTCACGGGACAGCCGATCCATGGGCGGACACAAAGGCCATCGAAAACAGCTGTCAGCAGAAAGGCATCCAGATCTATGAGACTGAGAATGCGAATCATTCTCTGGAGACGGGGGACGTTGACTTCGATATCCAGACCCTGCGGGATACGATGCGGATCGTGAAAGCATACGCTGAAAAGAACAAACCTTAAAGGATGCTTGTCAATTCTCCGCTTATGGATCGTTTAGAACACCATTGCCGGCACCTGGGCAGAAATTCTTGACGGGGCTGCCAGCGGGATTTCCATGACTGTACCGATCATTCGATACGGAGCCAAAGAAAGATCAATACGGAAGGGATGCCTGTTCTATGGATAGGAGCTTTGATCATCGCAAAATCATAGCCGTCTGTACGTCGTGGGAAGACGTGGAAAACCTGAATCTCGTTCTGAACCATCTGATCGAGACCGCGGAATCCCGGAGTTTCCTGCCGATGTGCGTGGCGTTTGACCGAAGCGGGGTTGAATCCCGGGGTGAAGAAAGCATCCAGGAGCTCATGGCGGCTTTCGATCTTCCGAACCTGGCCGGCTTTTTCCTGTTTGGCGAAATGATCCGTTCTGACGATATCAACCGGCACATCATTCAGCTGGCGCATCAGAAAAAGCTTCCCGTCTTCATGATCGAACGGGCATATGACGGATGCATCAATATGGCCCTGAACTATGTGGACGGCTTTGCAAAGGTTGCCCGCCACCTGGTGGAAGAACACGGGTGCACCGATATCGTCATGGTGGCAGGCATTCAGGGAAACTCGTTTTCCGATGAGCGGATCAGCATGTGCCGCCAGATCCTTCAGGAGCACGGCAAGACACTGCCGCCGGAAAAAGTCATCTATGGCGAATACTGGGATGAACCCACGTACCGAGCGCTGGACCGCTATTTTTCCTCCGGCGGGAAGCTTCCGGAAGCTTTTCTCTGCGCCAATGACGCCATGGCCATCGCCGTAAGCATCTACCTGTCCGAGAGGAACATCCGCGTTCCCGAACAGGTCAGAGTGACCGGGTTTGACGGCATCCTGCCCGGAGAAAGCCATGTGCCGGCCATCACCACCGCCCGGCCGAACTTCTCCTATATGTTCGGGAAAATGTTTGACCGGCTGGAATCCTGGCGTCCGGAGGAAACCGGCATAACGGAGCGCTGGCCCATCCCCTACGAATTTATCCGGCGGGAATCCTGCGGCTGCCTGCAGAGCAATGCCTTCCACTCCACCAAGATCAGCGGGGAACTGAAGATCGATAACCTGCTGTCCACCCGCCATATTCGGGCCCTGGGCAATTTTATACGCAAAACGCTGAGCATGAATTCCCTGGACAAGCTTTCAGACCGTCTTTCCTCCCTGTTCTCCAAATGGCTGAACCCATACTACTTTGCCGCCGTGCTTGATGAGAACGACCGGTCCATGGCCAGAGGCATCCTGCACGGACGCCATGGCGTATTTGCTTCCGGAACCGCCTTTTGCTGGCGTGATTCCCCGGTTCCGGATGAAGAATCCCTCCGGAGCGATCCCGCCATCCGGATCCTGATGGTGCAGCTTCTGCAGAATGAAGAAGAAACCATGGGGTATCTTGTATCCGGAATGCAGGTCTGGAATCTGCGGGAACAGGACCGTTTTGAGGAAGAAGCCCTGTTCCTTTCCGCCGCGCTGAACGCGGTCATCGGCAACAAGCGATTGGCAGAAGCAAATAACGCCATCCTTCGGATGGCGGAACATGATTATTTGACCGGGCTGTATAACCGCCGCGGTTTTCTCAGGGAGCTGGAAAGCCGGCTCCATGCAGCGGATGCGCGGGGGAAAACCTTGACCCTGTTTGCGATGGACATGGACCGGCTGAAATCCATCAACGACGTTTACGGCCATCATGAAGGGGATTATGCCATTCAGTGCCTGGCTCGGGCGATTGAACAGATCCTGGATGGACAGGGAATCTGTGCCCGCTTCGGCGGAGACGAGTTCGCTTTTGCCCGCCTGGACGATACGTCCTGTCTCCCCTGCGCGGACGAGATCAGGCAGCGGATTGAAACGGCTGCCCGAAAGATCTGCGGACAGAAAGAATATCTGATCTCCGCCAGCATTGGCGCCTGTTCCTGCCCCGTGGACGGCCCGCTTTCACTGGATCAAATGCAGGCCGAAGCAGACCGTGCGCTGTATTCGGACAAACGGAGGCGCAGATCAGACCCCAAATATCAATGATCATTCACGGATTCAGGCAGAAGAAGAAAGCGCTCCGTCAGGATCAGGTGATCCGCATAACCGGTGGAAATCCGGATCTCTCCGGGCTCGGATATTTCCTCTCCGTTCATGCCGTAGAAACGGAACTGCTCTTCCCGGACAGTAAAAACCACCTCCGCTGCTTCTCCGGGATTCAGGAAAACCTTCCTGTAATCAAGCAGCTGCTGTACCGGCCGGACCACGGAAGCCACCGGATCGCGGAAATACAGCTGAACGGTTTCTTTCCCGGGAACGCTCCCGGTATTTCGCACCGTCACCGTCACCTGAAGCATCCCGCCTTTTTCCAGCGTCCGTCTGCTCAGTTCCAGTTTCTCATAGGCAAATGACGTATAGCTCAGTCCGTAGCCAAAGGAGTACAGCGGAAGGTTCGGCATATCCAGATAACAGCTGGAGAACGGCGCCGGCTGATCGTCCGGTTCGGGCTTCGGGCGCCCGGTGTTCATCCGGTTGTATGGCATGGGATACTGGCCCACGCTCCGTGGCAGTCCCGCGGAAAGCTTTCCGCAGGGGTTTGCCTCTCCCCACAGCAGGCGGGCAACCGCGTTTCCGGCCTCCGTTCCCGGATACCACATCTCTAAAATAGCCGGGGCTGTCCTGGCCAGTCCATTCAGCACCAGCGGCCTGCCGTTGAACAGGATCACCGCGGTGTTGGCGTTCGCCTGGAGAACGCTCCTGGCCAATTCTAACTGCGGCCCGGGCAGGGTCAGTTCTGCCCTGCTCCTTCCTTCCCCGCTGTAGTTTTCCGGTTCGCCCAGGGCAAGAATCACCGCGTCCGCCCCTGCCGCGATCTCCGCTGCCCGGTCTATTCCGCTTAGGTCCGTATCCCCGATTTCCACGCCGCATCCCTTTTCCGTCACCAGTTCCACTTCGGGAAGCAGGGCGCGGATCCCTTCGGGGATCGTCACCGTATATCTTTCCGCGCCCGGCCGGGACCAGAAACCGTTCAGCCGCGTTTCCTCCGCGAACGGCCCGATGAGCGCTACCCGCTTTACCTCTTTCCTGAAAGGAAGAATCCCTTCATTTTTCAGCAGCACGGCGGTTTCTTCCGCAGCCCGCCGGGCAATCTCCCGGTGCTCCGGACAGAGATACAGCTTTTCTTCCGCTTCCTCATCCGCCCCGTGATATGGGTTTTCAAACAGTCCCAGCTCGTTTTTCAGCCGGAGAACCCGCATGACGGCGGCATTCAGCTTTTCTTCCGCAACCTTTCCTTCCCGCACCAGCTCCGCCAGGTGCAGGTAATAGGCGTTCTTCACCATATCAATGTCGCATCCGGCTTCCATGGCCAGCCGCGCAGCGTCCTTCAGGTCTTCGGCGATCCCATGGGTCACCAGTTCTCCCACCGCGTCGTAATCGCTGATCACAACGCCGTTAAAGCCCCATTCCTTACGGAGGATGTCGTTCATCAGATGCTTGTTTGCCACGGAAGGAACGCCGTTCAGGGCGTTGAAGGACGGCATGATCAGCCGCGCGCCCGCGCGCAGGCATGCCTTGTATGCCGGCAGGTACGTTTCCCGCAGCATCCGTTCAGAAACGTCCACCGTATTGTAATCGCGTCCGGCTTCCCCAGCTCCGTAGGCCGCGTAATGCTTCACGCAGCAGGCTACGTTTCCGGGGTCGGCCAGGCTGTCTCCCTGGGTGGCGCGCACCAGCGCCGCCCCCATCCGGCTGTTGATCAGCGGTTCCTCGGAATTGGTTTCCAGGATCCGTCCCCACCGAGCGTCCCGGGCCGTATCCACCATCGGATTGAACGTTACATGTACGCCGCACGCCGCCGATTCCTTTCGGGCCATGTCCGCGCATTCTGCCATCAGGCCGTCGTCAAAGGAGCAGCCCATGGCCAGCGGTATGGGGTAGGTGGTTCGCAGACCGTGAATCACGTCCAGCATCAGCAGCAGCGGAATTTTATTCGGATCTGCCGCCAGGTGTTTATCCTGGAGCGCTTTTGCCTGTTTTGCGTCCTCGAACGTCAGCACGCTGCCCATCACCCTGTTCAGCTCCTCCGCAGGCAGGGATTCTCCGTTCGGTCCGGTAATTTCCAGGTGATTTTCGATAAACTGTCCCGCGTTGCACTGTACCAGCTGCCCGGCCTTCTCCTCCAGCGACATGTTGTCCAGCAGTTTCCACAATTCCTGTTCGGTCATAACCGTTCCTCCGTATTTTCAGACAATTCAGTATTTTTTCGCGATTTCCACGCCCCATGACTCGGATACTCCGATTATACCAGATTTCCCTCGTTATAGCAATGCGCCGGAGTTTGTCCGTTCTGCATTTTTCCGGTATTATTGCTCCGCAGACTTTCACCAGACGGAACATGCGCGCTTACGGTCATCACGCCATCCCTGAAAACGAAAGCGCCGCCCATCCGGACGGCGTAAAGGCATCTATTCTTCAATTACTCTGCTGCTGCCTGGCTGTACAGCGCTTCCAGCTGTTCGTAGGTCACGGGAGCCTGGGCGTTATAGATGACGATCCCCTGGGGGTTCAGCACGATGGTCTGCGGCATGGCTTCTGAGCCGTTGACAAGATCAAACAGGCCCTTTTCTTTGCTGTCTTTGGCGAAATCAAGATGATCCCAGCCTTTGTCCGCCAGGTATTTTTCCGCTTTTTTCGCGCCGGTGGCATGATGGATAGCGAGGATTTCCATATCGGGATGGGCGGCCCTGAGCTGGTCGAAATAGGGCAGTTCTTCCACACAGGGGCCGCAGAAGGTGGCCCAGAGATTGATCATGACCACCTGCCCGCGATGGGCGGAGAGCGTAAATTCTCCCCCGCCGATCAGGTCTGTGGTGAAGTCCGGCAGCTGGTCGCCGACATTTGCGCCAATCGCTGCCTCAACAGGCTGAGCGGTCGCGGCGGGCTCCTGAACTGCGGGTTCTTCGATGGCCGCGGGCTCAGCAACAGCCGCTGGCCTGGGCGGATTGATCACGTTCTGCCCTATCAGCAGGCCGGCTAACGCCGCGAAGGCGATTCCCCAAAGGATTCTGCCAACGCGCCTGCGCCGCTGAACGACCGGTTCAGGATCGGCGTTTTTGCCGATCTCGGGACCTTTGAGGGTGATTTTGCCGCACTTGAGGGAAATGGCCCCCTGGGCACAAGCTTCCATACATTTTCCGCAGGAGATACATTCATGGTCGCCCACGGAACGCACGTCCATCCGGCAATGGCGGACGCAGGCGCCGCAGCCGTTGCAGCGGTTCAAATTCACCTTCACGCCGGTGAGGGCGAACCGGTTGAACAGGCCGTAAATCGCTCCCAGCGGGCACAGGAACCGGCAGAAGGGACGGTAGCAGAATACGCATGAGAGGCCCACAAGGACCATGATGACGAACTTATTGGTGAACAGCGCTTTCAATTGGTAAAAGGAGGTGCTGTTCCGCGGGTTAGACAGCAGTCCCACCGCGCCTTCCAACGTACCCGCCGGACAGATATATTTGCAGAAGGCGGGCAGCGGTTTACCGTGCTTTAAGCCGTACCACACCGGGATGATGACCACCAGCACAACCAGCAGGATATATTTCAGGTGAGACAGCCCCCGCGTGACCCGGCCTTTCCTGACCTTGGGCGTGGGGATTTTGTGCAGCAATTCCTGAATCAGCCCTGCCGGGCAAAACCAGCCGCAGATGGTGCGGCCCAGGAGGATGCCGTAGAGCATCAGGATGCCCAGCATGTACCATGGCGCGGTATGCCCGGAGGCGTTGAGGGCGTTTTGCAGCGAGCCAAGGGGGCACGCGCCCACAGCGCCGGGACAGGAATAGCAGTTCATGCCAGGCACGCAGATGGCTTTGGTATCCCCGGTAAAGATGCGCCCCTCCACGAAGCCCTTTAAATTGGCGTTGTACAGCAGCGCCGCGTACAGCTGCGCCAGCCTGCGGGCCGTGGGCCTGTGGCTGTGCCACCAATCTCTGAAATCACCCAAGTCCAACACACTCCATACAGATGGCGTTCGCTTTGGTCAGCACGTCCTCCAGGCCGCCGTTCAGAATGCCTAAGGTAATGAAGGCCACGGCCAGAGCCAGAACAGCAGCCCGGGTGACGGACACAGCGCGGGCGCCCTCCTGGGATACGGCTTTTCCGGGAAGAGGCGAAACCGCCTTGGATATGGACGGCGCGTCGTCCTTTACACCCAAGAGCCAGCCGGACACGGTCACGCCCAGGGACGCAAAGAACAGCGGCGCCATGGGCTTGAGCGCCGCGGCCGCCTTCTCCCGGGTGAAAATGTAGTGGAACAGCTCGCCCGACGCCTGAACCGCGGCCCCTTCCACGTACATGCGAACGGCAGCAGCCGCCAGCCATCCGGCCAGGAGCGCGCAAAGCAGGGACTGGACGAACAGATAGGCTTTCTTTCCTGTCATGGTGCCTCCTTATTCCTTCGTGATGACCAGCGTCATTTCTCCGGATTCAGGGCCGAGATAGAAATCGGTGTCGTCGGGATAATCGTATTCGTCGGGCGCGTCCACCACCTGGATATGGTATCTGGCAGGAGCGCCGGAATAAACGGCGACGCCGTTTTCATCCGTTTCCACGGGAATGCAGCCGGTATCCAGGCAGAAGCCTACGGCCGCTTCCGGCACGGGATCGCCGTTCTGATCCACCACCCGGACGGTGTAGGTGGGCTTTTCCTCCTGGGCGGCTTCCTTGGCTTCGCTGGGCCCGTTTTTCAGCAGGGTCATGATCGTTTTCTCATAGGAGTCCACATACGCGCCTACGATGGCATCTCCCACGACGGTGCCGCTGCGGTCAATGACATAGGTGGTGGGATAGTACTGGAAAAAGAGCATGTCATCCAGCCCTTCCGGTGCTTTGATGCAAAGGTAGTGCGCGCCTTTCTCGGCCATGATGCCCTTGGCCTTTTCCACATTGCTTTCCTTGGCGCTGTCCTCCAGCAGGCCCACCACGCCGCAGTCCACGGCTGCCAGCCGGTTGTTGATGGCGTCCAGCTCCGCCAGTTCTTCCGCGCAGGGGCCGCACCAGCTGGCCCAGATATTCAGCAGCGTATATGCATGGCGGGAAAACAGCTCCGCGCTGTCGATGGGATTTCCGTCCAGGTCGGTGGTTTCAAAGCTGAGCTTCGTGCCGGTCTTTTCGGCGTAGGGATTGTAGGGCGCATAGTAGTCGCAGCTGTTCAGGATGTCGTCCACGCGGCTCAACAGCAGCTCGTATTCCTCGGCGTAAGCCTGGTTAGGCAGTTCTTTCTTCGACACGGACCTGTCTTTGTAGAAGGTATAGCCGTCCACCTTGGCCTGTACCTCCATGGTGCTCAAGTCCACGGGGCCGCCGGCAATACGCGCCAATTCCTCCGGGCTCAGGCCATCCTTAATGACCAGCAGGCTGATAAAGGGCATCTCCGCTTCCAGGTTGCGGCTCGAGTTGCCGCTCTCCTCGTTTGCGTCATATTCCTCCTCCGTGAGACAGAAATAGGTAACGGTAAAGAAACCCACTTCTGCTAATTTGGCCATTTCATCGCCCATTAAGATTTTCAGGGGATCCGATTCGCTGTCCAGCGCCATGGCCAGCCCCGGAGTGACGAGGCCCTTTATATCATCCATGTATTGATTAAGCAGGCGAAGCGTAAAGCCCAGGGAGGGATACTCGGCGACGTATCCATTCATTCCTTCTCCCGCTTCACTCAGGGCTAAGCCAGACAGGCAAAGCAGCAAGGCCAGCGTTAAGCAAATCACCTTTTTCATGACAGATATCCTCCTCGGTTGATTTCGCGGTTTTCAGTATACCATACCCGCGGCTTGAAAACAAATGTTATTTCAAGTTATGCAGGTACTCCGCCAGGGCGGGCCGGTCATAGAAGGATTCCGGCTTGGTCAGCACCGCATCCGCCTGATAGGTGAGGGGATCACGGCTCTGCTTCCTTCCCGTGTTTCCGCCGCTCATGTTCAAGGAGCTTTTTGATCTCACTGGCCCGGGCGATGATCTTTCCCGCCCAGTCATCGTCCTGGGCATCCAGCTGATAGGTGTGGAAACCGTATTGGCTGCCTGACGCGCAAATGGCCGTTTCATCGTCGATATGCAGGGAAATTCGATAGCGGTTAGGCAGCTTTTGCGGCAGAACGGTTTGACTGTCCCGCTGCACTTCCCTTAAATGCCTGTGTCCGTTGACGATCCCGTCGAAGGTCACGCCATAAAGGTGAAACAGCCGCCGGATATACCGTTCCGAGCGGAAAGAGGAGGTATACACCCAGACCTCGTAGCCCAGGGATTGCAGCGTCTTAATGAGCTTTGGCGTGCCCAGGCGAAGCCGCTCCTGATATATCCTGCTGAACGGAAACGGCAGGGGCGGCTCTGTTTTATGGGTTTCCGGGGAGACGAACAGCACCTCATCCAGATCAAAGGAGATTCGCATTTTTTCATATTCGGCCTTATTCTTCATGCTTTTCAAAAGCTCCTACGATCTCCATGATTTCCCATGACCAGGAATCGGCATGCCCGCTCAAAGTATGCTCCTCATACTGCCGGATGCGGTCGTTAATGACCAGCAGGGATTGCTGGTCGATATGCAGGGTCGAAACATATTTCTTCGAAAGCAAGTCCCGCACGGCCGTTCTTTCCGCTTCAAATCCTTCGCGCTTTCTGGCGGTACCTGTGACAATGCCGTCAAGCCGGATATGATGAAACAGAAAATAATGCCGGATATGATCCATTGAACGATAATTCGCGGAATAGACCCAAATATCGTAGCCGTTGGTTTTCAGGAAATGGAACAGCGCGGGGATGCCCAGCCGCAGCCGCTCCGGATAGAACATACCGAGGGGGAAAGGGAGCTTTTTTTCCGCCGGCGCTTTTTGATCGGACAAAAACACGACTTCATCCAAATCCAGCGTAACGCGCTTATCATGCTTCGCTTTCCGAATCATCCGCTGCACATCGGCGGCCTGCGTCAAATTGACGATTTCAATCGGAACTTCGGGCATGCCCATCCGAATCGCCGCCGCCCAGCGGTGATGCCCGTTCAGGATGATATAGCCGTCCGGGTACATTTTTTCCACGGTCAGGGGCTCGCTGATGGCATACATGCCGCGTTTTTGGGCTATCCTGATCTGGTTGTGGTATTTGGCGATGATTTCATCATTCAGCCCAATCGCCGGATTGCAGAACTCGTCATCCGGATTCGGGTGGAGCTTTTCACAGGCGGCTTTCCGAACCAAAAGCCGGTGAAGAATCCCGGCTCTTTCGGGACATAGACCCCTTTGTAACGATTCACCTGCTCCCTCAAATAACGGTCAAACTGGATCGGCTGTCCGTTCATTGCTTCTTCCCCTCATACGTTCGTGATATTTTCCCGCCAAATAGGCGGAAAGCCTTGCAAACCGTTTGGCCTGCAAGGCTTCTGCCTTGGGAACGCGTTCCCGTTCAGCCGTCCGTTACTTGGACACGCCGACCGTGGGAATGAAATCCAGATCGCTGAGGAAATCGATGCACTTCTGAATCTGGGCGTCCGTGAGCGTCTTGTTCACCGCGTCAGGATTCGGAGAGAGGACAAACTCGATGGAGTATCCCTGGTATATGGACAAAATGCTGACAAAGTCCTCATCCGCGCCGATTTCTTTGGCGATCAGCAGTTTGGTGCCGTGAGAGGTTTCGGCTTCCTTGAATTCCACCTCATTCATCTCAGAGTAAGTGGCTTTCAGCAGTTCGATGTCCTCCGCGCTCAGATCGTTCATGCGCTCCACATCGGCGTACAGTTCGTTAAAGGCGACCGTGAGCATCATCTGCGGTTTCTGCACGTCAGCGGCGGTCAGCGTGGCAATGATTTTCGAGCTCCTTGCGGAAATCACCTGGAGGTTATAGCCCTCCGGGATTTTGCACTGGAGCGTAAACTCGCCGTTCACGTTCAGGCTGCCGATCTGCGCGGTCTGTTCCACGACAGGGTACGGCGTGGGAATCACGGTCACATAATGCTTACTGATATATCCGGCCTTTCCGTTCGACGGATCGACAATACGATACCAATTTGTGGTTTCGCCGTAAGCGGTCAGCATTGTGCCGTCGGGGCAGGATTCAATGCGGTTCGTTTCTGCGGAAGGCCCCTTGCGAACGTTGACCCAGCCAGAGGAACGGCTGGACTTTACCTGCAGGGTGATGGGCCCGATTTCCACTTCGCTTTTCAGCTCAGCATCTTCCTTATTCTTTTCGGGTTCCGTCGTCGGCTTCGGAGCGGGCTTTGATGTGGGCTTCGGGCCAGGCGCATACCACTGCAGGAAGCGGCTTTGCACATAAGCGTCGCCGTAGCTGCCCCACAGGATGCGGCACCAGCCGTCCAGGAATTCCAGCACAAACACACTGTCGCCGTAGGCCAGGCTGCCGATGATGTTATCGCCTTTGGCGGGATAGCTGCGCACGTTCAGCCCTTTGCCGTTTTCGGTATACACATACATTGTGCCTGTGCCGCCGATGACTTGCGCCGTTGCGCACAGCGGCAGCATCAGCGCCAGAATCAGCAGCAGGGAAACGATTTTTTTCATGGTTAGTTCCTCCTTGTTTATTGTTTGGCGTTTTTGCTCTGTACCTTTATTCTACCACAGGTTGGCAGAAAATGCTATATGAATCGAAAAAAACAGGCAGTCTTTCGGTTTCATCTCTCATCAGACGTATCCGGATTGCTTCCGTAAACGTTTGTTTTCGTACATGACCTTATCCGCGCGGCGAAAAGTATCGCTCAGGGAATCGTCCGTATGCGGATCATAGGATGAAATGCCTGTCGCGACGCTGATCTGCTCCCATCGGTTGACTGCCGACGCGGACTGCTCTCCCTGCGCTATTTCAAACTGACGTACCAGTTCTTCACGATTCCGATAATCCTCATGCTGCAGGACAACGGTAAATTCGTCTCCGCCGATTCGGAAAACGGGGCTATGCTTGAATACCCGGCAAATAAGGGAGCATGCCTTTGTCAGATAGTCATTGCCTTTGTCATGTCCATACCGGTCATTGATCAATTTGAGGTCGTTGCAGTCAAAAACACCGATGGCGACCTCCGCCGTTTCATTTCGGTCAAGCTGCTCCTGCATCTGCTGGATATACTTGTCAAAGCCGCCCTTGTTTTTCACATGCGTGAGGGCGTCCGTAAAGATCTGCTTATTCAAATCCTCTACCATGCGCTGGCTCTCGCTGGCCTTCTTCTGGGAGACGATCATCTTATGCTGGAATATCAGCGTCAGGATCATCGCGGCGATTACGATGGCCGCGCCGATCACAACCGGGAGGTAATCAAGGATCAGATCGGTCAGGCTGAGCTTGGCCCCTTCGGCGGTATAATAGGTCAGCGCCGCGTTCATGCTTGCATCGCTGATGAAGGATGTGGTTCTTGCGAGAATGGAATAGAGTTCCCTGCTGTTTTTGCTGACGGCAATGGAGAAATCCGCCTCTTTCCCCAGGGCGAGCAAAGTCAGAGAATACTTTTCACATTCTCTTCTGAGGCTATTGTATTGGTAGTTGCTGGTCAGATAACAGTCCGCCTCGCCGCTGGCCACGGCGCGGAGGCAGGGCAGCGTCTATGCCGGGATAGGCGATGGGCTCAAAGTCGATATGCGCATTCCCGAGGCAATTGGCGGCGGCGTCCAGATAGTCTCTGAGCATTCCGGTCAGTTCCCCTGTTTCCGGATCACGGGCGCAGAAGGCCAGATAGTTGTCCTGATACCCCACCCTGACGGTTCCGTGCTGGGAAAGCCACGAAAGTTCCGTGTCGTTCAGGAAAACATTCGCGCTGTAGGTGTTGATGTATTTTTGGGAAAGCTCCTGGCTGTAATAGCGGTTATCATCCTGGATCCTGCTCAGCGCTGCGTCCAGTTCCTGCAGCAGGCCGCGCCGATCCTTTTTGACCGCGAAGAAGAAATCCAAATCCGATTTTGATTTCCGGCACGGCGGTACCGGTCGTCCCGTAAGCGTCCAGGGCGATATAGCCGTCCAATTCGCCCTGCCTGAGCATTTCAAAAGCTTCTCCGGCCGTGCATGTCAGTTCGACGATCTCTGCCTGCACGTTATACGTCTTTAGCCAGTTGTCGAAAAAGCCCTCCTGGACGCTGCCTTTGTTCACGCCCACCCGTTTTCCGTTGAAATATTCGTAGTTGCCGGACGTGTATCCGCTTATTCCCGGTTCCACAAACAGATAATACTCCTCTGTTCCCATCGGCAGTTTGGGAAACAGCATATACTCCGTTCGCTCCTCGGTGTAGGAAACGTCGGAAAGCAGGTCGATTTCGCCGTTCATCAGCATCTGCAAGAGATCCGGCCAGCTGCCCTCCACATATTCATAGGTCCAGCCAGTATAGGCGGCGATTATCTGCTGATACTCATAAGCATAGCCCGTGCGCCGCCCGAACTGATCGATGCGGTTGAAGGGAGATTCAAACCAGCCCACGCGCACAGTCGTTTTTGATTCCTACGCCAGCGCGGCTCCGGCCAGGGAATGGACGGTAATCACGATGTCCCCTGCCAGCGCCAGCGCCAACGCCGGGAAGTACGTTTTCCACAGGCTCCTCCTGAGACGGTGCATCCGGATGAAATGGAACAGTAAACAGGCGGCTACAGTGGCTTTCCAAAAGACGCGAATCAGCGGGCGGTCCGCAAAGAACCAGTAGGCCGCTTCCGTTTCCAAAGCAGCGATGCCGAAAACGCACAGCGCCAGCCAGCTCAAACAGCTGTACCGTTTTCTGCGTTCCGGACGGCGGGAGGCGGCGAAGCATAGGCACACGCAAATCGGAAGGGCAATCAGCGCGCAGAATATCATCAGCGCGTAACGCCAGTTGATCCCCAGCGAAGCGATGCCCATGAATTCCGCCAGATTCCTGGCTTCATATGCTTTTTCCGTAAATCCGTCGGGAAGCATATTCTGGCCGTCCGCCTGGCGCAGGGCAATGCCGGAATCTCCGGGCTGAACCTTGACCGGTTCCGACACGCAGCAGGCATACCGGGCGGAATCATGAACGGAAACCAGCGTCTGCAGGCACTCTACCTCTCCGGCGCTTTCCGCCGTCCAGGACACCCGATAATCAAAATCCGCCGGAACGGCCAATACCGTCGTATTGCCGCACCGTTCCAGATAAAAAGCGTCCTGAAGCCCGCTGTCCAGGATCGGGGAAGCATAGGTTTTTTTGCCGCCCGCGCCGATCCTGGCAAGCGGACTGTCCGGTGTGTCCTCAAAAGCGATGGAAACCGTCACCGGGCCGCGCACCATCACATAATAAGCCGACGTGGAAGGCTCGAACAGCGCGTTCTGGATAGCGCCCATATTCGCCAGATAGGAGTTGATATAGTGCTCGTTGAACAGGCGGAGCAGGGGAGAGGCGGTGTTTCCGTCCGCGGAACCCAGCCCGTACTGGGCCACGGTTCCGCTGAAAACACGGATGAAGTAATCCATCAGCTCATCCATATCGGTGATCTGGGTTTTCGTGCTGCCGACCTGCTCCACCATCAGCGCCCGCAGGGTGGTCAGCAGATTGGGGATGGACTTGTCCTGCATGATGCCCACCAGCGCGGGCTGGATGGTGCGGTCATAGTAGGCTTGGTTGTCCATCACGTCCAGCAGGTAGGAGCACAAAAGCCGCATCCGGAGATTCAGCTCCGGACTGTACGTGTTGTCCACGCCGAAAACCGTTTTGTCCACTTCCGCCCGCAGGTTCGTCACCTCCGCGCCGAAGAAGGAGGAAAACTCCGGTACGGCCAGATAAAGATCCTGGCCGTAGCGTCCAAATCCCCAATCCGCGGGCATGACCTGGGGAATCAGGTCGGTGGGGCAGATGATATTGAAAATATGCTCATAGCCCGTTTCGGGCGGATTTTTCACCGCCGCGGGGGTGGCGAAGGTGTAGGCGTATACGTCCTCCTTGGGCAGCATCCCGGTATCTGTCAGGGCAGCGGCGGTCAGGTTCGACACCGCCGCCGCGCGGCTGAAACCGGAAATCCACACCTTCACCCGGCCCTGGATGCCGCGGGTGGCAATGTATCCCGCCAGCCGGTCCACCACCAGGCCCGCCGCTTCCAGAAAGCCTTTGTGAATATCGCCCTCTCCGGGGGACATATTGGACTGCCATTCATTCTTGTACCCGCTGCCGCACACGCCGACGGCGATCAGCGTGAAGGGTTCCTGCCCTTCCGCTTCCATCCGTCGGCAGCCCATGGCGGTGGCGACGGTGTACATGGAGGTCATTTTTGAGTAATCGTCCACGCGAATGTCCGTAAAGCCCGCTTGGTCCAGAAAGGTTTCAAGGTTCAGCGCGGAATCCATGGTTTTTTCCGTGCCGTCATTCATGTGGGCGGGGATGCGGCTGGCGCTCAGGGCCATAGCCAGGGACATAGCCGCCAGGTTGCCGTCATACGCCGTGGAAGCGCAAAAGAAAGGATAATCCAGAATGTCCGCCTGAAATTCCAGCACCTTATGCTGGCTGCTGTCATAGTAGGCGGCAGCCGCCGAGCGCAAGGGATATCCGTTGACCAGCAGCGGATCGCCCTGCCCGTCCAGGGTCACTTCCGCTCCTCACCCGAATCGATCCCGCAGATCGTCCTGCTGCTGTTCCGCGTTCATGCCTTCAGCGAAGGCGCCGCGTCCGCTGACGATCAGGCAGAGGGACAGCATCAGAAGAAAGACAGCCCTTGGCTGCGGTTTTATATGCTTTACGGACATATCCAACGCCTCCATAAGCAGCGCGCAAGCGGATTATTTCAATGAATGGCTTTGACTGTAAACGCGCTTTAATATCACAGGCGTGACCACCGAACTGACGAGGATCAGCAG
Source organism: Clostridia bacterium (assembly GCA_017550745.1). Classification (GTDB taxonomy): domain Bacteria; phylum Bacillota; class Clostridia; order Christensenellales; family Aristaeellaceae; genus RUG563. The sequence goes on from JAFZOG010000117.1 coordinate 17,496, forward strand.
GATGACCGCCGTAAAATAATCCGCTGTGAGCAGGCCCACCGCCAGCCCCTGCTGGGCCGTGATCAGGGCGACCTCCCCGCGGGTCATCATGCCAAGGCCGATCTTGAGAGAATCGTGGCTGTCAAATTTCAGCAGCTTCGCGCAGCCGCCGCAGCCAATTACCTTGGAGATAAGGGCAATCAGTACAAAGCAAACGCTGAACAGAATCAGCTTCGTGTCCATCGCGCCGAAGCTGGTTTTCAGTCCAATGCCCGCGAAGAACAAAGGCGCGAACACCATGTAAGAACTGATGTCGATGCGCCTTTCGATGTAGTCCCGATCCGCCAGATTGCACAGGATCACGCCCGCCACATACGCGCCGGTGATGGCCGCGATGCCGAAGTAAGTTTCCGACAGATACGCCAGCACGAAGCAGTAGCACAGGCTGATGATGGGGATTCTCCGCTGGTGGGAGAACTTACGGTCCAGCCAGTCCATGCCTTTGTACACCAGGAATCCGCTGCCGATGGCCCCGGCGAAGAAAAGAACCACCTTCAGCAGCACGCTGCCAATATCGCTGCTCCTGTCCTGTCCGTTGAGACCGGTCACAAGGGTCAGCACAATGATGCCCAGCACGTCGTCAATGATGGCGGCGCTGACGATGGTGGTGCCCACCGTGTCATTCAGCTTCCCCATTTCCTTTAACGCGGCTACGGTGATACTGACGGAGGTGGCGGACATGATGGTGCCGATAAACAAGCCCTTCATGAACTGCTTGGAGCCCGGCGCGCCGAAGCCGTAGAACGCCATGAACAGGAGCGTTCCAAGAATCAGCGGAACCAGTACGCCCATGCAGGCAATCAGGGTGGCTTTGAAGCCGGATTATTTCAGCTCCCGCAGATTGGTTCCCAGCCCGGCTTCAAACATCAGCATGATCACGCCGATTTCCGCCATCTGCGACAGGAAATCGGATTCCTTTACCAGACCCAGCACCGCGCCGCCGACCAGCAGACCGGCTAAAATCTCTCCCACCACTTCCGGGATTCCGATTTTCTTTCCGCCCACGCTGAACAGCTTCGCGGCGAAAAGAAGAATCGCCAGGTCGAGAAGATAACGCATGTTTTCCATATATAGCACACCTCCAAAGTATTACGATTTCTTCCAATCCCCTGTCAGGCGTTCGATCTCATTTTCCAGCGCTTTTCCCCGAACCGGCTTTGACAGGAAGCCGTCGAACCCTTCCTGGCGGTAGAGCTTTTCCATCTCCAAACCGGCGTTGGCGGTCAGGCAGACGATTTTGCTGCCGCGGTTCTTTCCGTTTTCCTGGGTTCTGATCTGATGCAGGCATTCGATCCCGTCCATTTCCGGCATCTGGTGATCCATCAGGATCACGTCATACCGGGTTTCCACCGTCATTTTCAGCGCTTCCGCCCCGCCGGACGCCGTATCCACCGCTGCCCCGGTGTCGCGGAGCAGCTTTTTGATCACCGTCAAATTCATCGGCGTATCATCCACTGCGAGGATTTTCAATGACGACAACGATCCCGCGCTTGAAGGGGCGGACGGATTGCCTTTTCCCGTTCGTTTCAAATTTACTTCGCCGATGGGCTTCCCGTCCGCCACCTCCTGGGGGATTTCGATGTGGAAGGCCGAGCCCTTGCCGTATGTACTGGTGACACATACGGTGCCTTCCATGATGTCCAAAAGCTGTTTGACGATGGCAAGCCCCAGGCCCGTGCCCTCGATGGCGCGGTTTTCCTTTTCGTCGATCCGCTGGAAAGCGGTAAACAGGCGCGGAATGTTTTCTTCCCGGATGCCAATGCCCGTGTCAGCCACGTCACAGATGAGATAGAACCTTCCAGCTTCATCCGTCCTGCCGCTAACAGTCAGCTTTACGGAACCTGCCTTTGTGTACTTGATGGCGTTTGTGAGGACGTTCAGCAGGATTTGCTTGATCCGCGCTTCATCCCCGCGCAGTTTGGAGGGTAATTCCGGGTCGGCCTCGATCTCATACTCCAGCCCTTTTTCCTGGGCCCGGCTCCATGTCATGCCCGCGATGTCGGAGAGCATGGAGACGGTTTCATAATCGCCGGGCATTAGCTCCATCCGGCCCGTTTCCAGCCGGGACATATCCAAAATCTCATTGACCGTATGCAGCAGGCTCCTCCCGGCGGCCTCGATGTTCTGGGCGTTCTGGCGCACTTCGTCGGAAATCTCCTCCCGCAGCGTCATTTCGTTCAGCCCGATGATGGCGTTCACGGGCGTGCGTATCTCATGGCTCATGCTGGAAAAGAAGCGCTTCTGCGCCTGGTTCAGGGCTTCGATTTCCTTTTTCTGCTTCTGCACGATGCGGTTTTCCGCCCTGTACACCCCGGTGACGAACGCGAACAGCGAGCACAGCAGCAGCGTGACCAGCAGAATGGACAGAAACGATTCGATATGCTCGGCCGTCACCGTATGGCGGTCAAGCAGCTCCGGGAAACGGCAGGAAACGATATAGCAGACGCCGCTGCCGATGATGCACGCGGCGAGGCATGCCGCCCGCTCCCACCCCTGCGTGACCAGATAAACATAAACCAGGGCGAAGGCGAACACAACAGGCGCGCCGCCGTACATCCCGCCGGAGGAAAAGAAGGTCAGCGGGTACATCAGAAAGTAGAGCAGGCTGGAGATTGCCGAGCCTGCCCGCATCTTTCCGGTTTTGAAGGTCAGGGCCACCGTCGTGGAGAAGAGCGCCGTTCCGATCAGCATAATAGAGATATGGACGGCGTCGCCGCCAGCCACGACGGTGTAAGCAGAAACCAGCACAAACTCCGCCAGGGCGATGGTGGACAGCAATTGAAACAGCCTGCTTTGAAGCGGCGTTTCCGGGTTCAGGATACGTTTGATGGCGCTGCGCATGATTACCCTCCTATCCTTCACCCGATGAGCGTCCGCAATCCTTTGACCAGCGTGTTATACTCAGTTATAAAAGCCGCATGGGCTGCCTGGATCGCCGCGCCATCGTTTTCCTTCGCCGACAGCTCCAGCCCGTGGGCGCGTTCGGAAAGGGTCAGCGAGCCGATCATCCGGGAAGTATTCTTCACGGAATGGACTCGAATCCTGTAATTCGCCCAGTCCCGCGCACTGAAGAAACGATCCAGCTCTTCCCGGTTCTTATCCCACTCGGCGACGTATTCCGCCAGCATTTCCCCGTAAAACTCCAGGTCGTCCGCGCAGTAGGCCAGTCCTTCTTCCGCGTCGATCCCCAGGGCGGCCAGCCTTTCGGTATCCGGCATCGTCATACCTCCCGCATCGTGTAGTCCTTGTCCCCGTCGATCATATCCAGCATGATCCCGGCAAAGCGGGGATCGAACTGGCTTCCGCTGCATCGCGCGATTTCAGCTCTTACCTGCGCCTGGGGCAGCTGTCCGCGGTAGCTGCGGTTGCTCGTCATGGCGTCGTAGGTATCCGCCACCGCGATGATCCGCGCTACCTCCGGGATTTCCTCGCCCGCCAGTCCATCGGGATAACCGCGCCCGTCATAGCGCTCGTGGTGCCAGCGCGCCCCGGTTTTGAGCTCCGGCAGGTCGGTGATCTTTTCCAGGATCTCCGCCCCGACAGCGGGATGCGTTTTAATCTGCGCGAATTCCCCGTCCGTCAAGCGGCCCGCCTTGTTGATGATGGCGTCCGATATACCGATCTTTCCCACGTCGTGCAGCAATCCCATCATGTAGATAGCGTCCTGTTCCGCTTCGCTGAATCCGGCGCGCGCCGCGATTTCCCGGGCGTACTTCGCGACGCGGGAGGAATGGCCGTGGGTGTACCGGTCCTTCGCGTCCACCGACGCCGCCAGCGCCTGCACGATTTGGATATAAGCGCGGGAGAGCTTCTCGGTTTTCGCCCGGATTTCACGCTCCATGTCGCCATGCAGCCGGTTCAGTTCGACGATATTCCGAACGCGCTTGAGCAGAACCTCCGCCGCGAAGGGCTTCCGAATGAAATCAGCGGCCCCGGCGTGGAGCCCGGCGGTTTCCGTCCGAACGTCCTCGTCCCCGGTCAGAAAAACCACCGGCACATTCCGGTAGACGGGTTCCGCTTTCAATCGCCTGAGAATCTCAAAGCCGTCCTCGCCGGGCATATGAACGTCCAGCAGAATCAGATCGGGGATGTTTTCACCGTTCAGGAACGTGAACGCTTCCGCGCCTGATCCGAAGTAACTGCCTTCTATCCCCGCTTTTTCAAATACCCGCCTGGCCATCCGAAGACTCATCATTTCATCATCAATGACCACGATTCTCATGCCTGTACTCATGATCGCCGCTCCTCATGTCCTTTTTCCAGACTGTATGGATATTATACAAATAGCCCCATGAAAAAGCAATGACTTTCAGAAAAGGCGGAAAGATACATCCTTGAAAAAAGCCCCCCCCTCCCCCCCTCAAAAAATATGATGTTCTATTCTATGGAGACGCAAACAGCTGTCAGCGGAGAAGGGACATCTTGGATGAACTGTCCAAGCATTTCAATGTAAAGATTTGTTCCGAGGTTTTTGGCGATGATGTATATCGGGAAATCCAGAAGGCCAAGGTTCTGATCAACATTCACTATTATGAAGGCGCGCTCCTGGAGACAACCCGTTTATATGAAACCCTGTCCCTCAATACTTGCGTCGTTGTTTCCGAGGAAAGCAAGGATCTGACCGAAAACGAGCGATTGGCGGACCTCGTGGATTTTGTGGAGATTGACAACATCGAACAAATGAAGGAACGGATCACGTATTGGATCACGCATGACAGCGAAAGAAATGAAAAAATCCGAAAAAACAAAGAGGTTCTTTCGAGCCGTCCAAATGCTTTTTCTTTTTTCTTCCAGCGTTTTTTGCTGGCGTATGACCGCATCACCTTTGACATGTTTTATCATCTCGTCGGCAATTATGTGCAGCTGCATACGAATAAAATCTGTCTGTCCCTGCCTGAATCCACTTTAAGGAGAAAATCGTTTGACGTGGATAATAAATATGGGTTTGAATGCTTCCCCGGGCTGCGGCATCAGAAAAGCTGGGTCGGCTGCGGGCTGAGCTATAAAATGATCTTTACAAAAGCGCTTGAGGCCGGGATGAAAGAGATCATGATCTGTGAGGACGATGTGATTTTCCCTGCGGATTTTGAATCACAGCTTGACAAGATACTGGCTTATCTGCATCAAAAGAAGAAGTGGAGCATTTTTTCTGGCATTATGGCGGATGTTGGGAAAGTAAAAATACTCGATTATGACAAGACACCCGATTTCTCTATTTTACGGATTGATCATATGATCAGTACGGTTTTTAATATCTATAATAAAGAGATGTTCAAGTATTTCTGCAACTGGGATGAAAGAAACAGGGATGTGTATAAAAACGCCATCGACCGTTATCTTGAAAGCAAAGATCTGGATGTGTTCATCCAGGTTCCTTTCCTCGTCGGCCACAAAGAGGAACTTACTTCTACCATTTGGGGACACAGCAACATTGAATACACACAAATGATTCAAAACAGCGAAAGGAAGCTGTTGGATATGGCATCAGCCTACGAGAACGAAAAGAAAACCTGATCCTGGGCGGGAGACCGCCAGGAAGCATCTGCTGATAATTGGACATATTTCACATGAATTCATTGACAATTTCATCGTTCTGCTGTACAATAATCATAGAACGGGATCAGATAATCCCGAAACAGAATACAATTTGAAAGGAAGGGTTTTTGTATGAAGAAATTGCTTGCTTGCGCGCTGGCTGCGGTCCTGCTGCTGGGGCTGTGCGGCACTGTGCTGGCCGAGGATGAGGTGCTGGTGATTTACAGCGCCCGGAACGAACGATTGAACAACATCGTCATTCCCGCCTTTGAAGCTGCCACCGGTATTAAAGTAGAAATGATCACCGGTTCCTCCGGCGAAGTGCTCCAGCGCGTAAAGAGCGAAGTGGAAACCGGCAATGTGACCGTGGACATCCACTGGGCCGCCGACGAAACCATGCTGGCCGCCAACCGCGACCTGTTTGAAGTGTATGTTTCCACGGAGAACAGCGCGCTGTATCCGAAGTTCCAGAACGACGGCACCAACTGCTTCAACAACGCGTACGCCGAGCCCAACGTGATGATCGTGAACACCGAGGTGCTGGCCCAGCTGGGCATCGAAGTAAACGGTTACGCCGACCTGCTGCAGCCCGAGCTCAAGGGCAAGATCATCTCCGCCGACCCTGCCAACTCCTCCTCCGCCTTCCAGTGCCTGATCGGCATGCTGTACGGCATGGGCAACGGCGATCCCCTGAGCAAGGAAGCCTGGGACTTCATCGACGCTTTCCTGAAGATCAAGGGCGATATCGCCGCCAACTCCTCCTCCCAGGTATACAACGGCGTGGCTAACGGCGAATACGCGGTGGGCCTGAGCTATGAAGACCCCTGCGTGGAGCTGCAGGCCAAGGGTGAAAAGCCCGTGAAGGTCGTCTACGCCGTGGAAGGCACCGTGTATCCCGGCGAATCCGTGCAGATCATCAAAGGCGCTCCCCATATGGAAGCCGCCAAGAAGTTCGTTGACTTCGTGCTGAGCGAGGAAAGCCAGACAGCCGTGGCCGCCGCGCTGAACCTGCGTCCCCTCCGCGCCGGCATTCCGGTGAACGAGAAAATGATCCCCGACAGCGAAATCAAGCAGTTCGACACCTACTCCACCGCGTTCGTGGCGGAGCATAAGGCCGAGATCGTGAAGATGTACCTGGACCATGTGGAGATGAACATGGAGTAACCCCTCATCGAAAAACACCGACAACCAAAAGGACCGGGAAGTTTTGCGCTGCGCCGCAGGGCTTCCCGGTTTTCCATAAAAGGAGAATTCATCATGGGCGTAGCGATTCATGTCAATAACGTAACCAAGATGTACGGCAGAAACACTGTCATCCAGGGCCTGTCCGCCGAAATCAGGCCCGGTGAGTTTTTTACGCTGCTGGGGCCGTCCGGCTGCGGCAAGACCACCCTGCTGCGCATGATCATCGGGTTCAACACCATCGAGGCGGGCGAGATCAAGGTCAACGATAAAGTGATCAACAACATCCCCACCAATAAGCGGAACATGGGCATGGTGTTTCAGAACTACGCCGTCTTCCCGCACATGAGCGTGCGGGACAACGTGGCCTACGGCCTGAAGACCCGCAGGATCCCCCGGGCGGAGCGGTATAAAAAAGCCGACGAAATCCTAAAGCTGGTCAAGATCGACCAGTACGCCGACCGGATGCCCACCCAGCTTTCAGGCGGCCAGCAGCAGCGCGTGGCCCTGGCCCGCGCCATCGTGATCGAGCCCGAAGTGCTGCTGATGGACGAACCGCTGTCCAACCTGGACGCCAAGCTGCGCGTGGAAATGCGCAACGTGATCAAACA